>JABDNC010000160.1 GCA_013001165.1 Erythrobacter sp. | reverse complement strand
CTTTCGGTAATTTCGAACGCGGCAGTGACTGCGCCCACGCCGCCGCCGAGCACGGCGATCTTGATCTTTTCTTCAGCCATGACGGCCCGCCTTCCAGATTTCCTTCACGTCCTCGACGACGAAATCGATGTTTGCCCAGAAGGGGAATTCGCAAGGGATCGGCCCGGCCTTGAGGCCGAGCGAGCTGGCTACCGGAATGCTTTCGTAGTCTGCAGCGGTCATCACATACTCGCCGTCGAGCAGTCCGCCGCCATTGAAGCTTGTGATTTCGCAACCTGCCTCGATCACAGCCTGATAGCATGCACGATCGCCGAACAGCGCATCGCGGAACTGTTTGAGAAATGCCGCCGGAACCTCGCGGTGTTTCGCCAGCTTCAGCAGGTCCGCAAGCAGGTGGAAACCGGGCACGGGCAAGTGCTCGCCTTTGTGCAGGAAACCAGAGACTGCCTTGATGGCGTCTTCGATGTCGTTCCAGATTTCCCCGCCAGTGGAAAGCTTTCTGGTCCGTTCGATCCGCATCAGTTCTTCGGTATGGGCTTCGGCATCGGCGCCCAGCTTGTTGATGGCGAGTGTCGAATTGGAAAACAGCGCTGGGTCCTCGCCCTTCAGCGGAATGGTCTGGGGGCCGAGGTTCTTGGGGAAACCATATACTTCGCGCCCGGCCACGAGGGACCATTCATTGTCGACCTCGATGAAGGCGGGAGACATGACGAGCCGCTGCGCGACATGTACGCCAAGCTCTTTCTTGACCACCAGGAGCGGGACCCAGACCGTCCAGCAATATTCGGGCACATACCCGAAATCCTTGTCCGGCATCAGCGTCGAGACGCACTTCTCCGTAAAGGAATATGTGATGAGCACGAAGTCGGTAAAGGTGCGATACTGTTCGTGGCTGTCGCCGCGCGGGGTGTTGAGCACCGGGTCGATCAGCTTGTCCTGGATCGTCTCGCGGTCGCCCTCCACATAAAAGCCGTAGAGCTGCATTCCGATGCAGGCGAACGGAGGTTGCCGGGAAGGTTCACCCGGCCGAACGACGTATTTTGGCAAATCACTTCCCATACTGGTTTCCCTTCCAGATTTGCGTGCCACAGCCTCGAATTTTTAGATTTTGCCGTCCCAGTCCAATCCTCGTTCGAACCGGTGCTTGTCGTGGTTGCGCCAGAACCAGAGCACGTCCGGTTCATGCAGCGGCCAGAGCTTGCAGGGGCGCGCGTGCGAGCCGGTCTGCTTCAGCAGGGCATTGACCGCGCGCCGCGCCGCCTCGTTGGCGGCCTCCATGCAAGCGACATCGGTGTAGGTCCGGATATAGTCCGAGGCGAGCAGCATGTTGGGCACGCCGATCTCGACATCGGGCCGCTTCTCCCAGCTGTTCTTCACGTTGATAAACAGGGGCTCGGCATCGGTCAGGGTCAGCTTTCCGCCGTCATCGTGGTCGACGATGTCGGGATCGAAGAACCAGCTGTGCCGGTTGCTGTCCTTGATCAGTTCCTCGCCGCAGGCATTGACTGACTGCTTGACCTCTTCCCAGACCTCCATGGCAAGTTCTTTATCGGTGCAATCGCGCGCGATCTTGCCGTTGAACCGGCCGGGTTCATCCCACTCGGAAATGCAGAAGGACAGGACACCGTTCACGGTCCCGTCGCCGGCATTTTCGAGATGCTCCTGGCTCCAGAATTGGGCTTCGGATATCCCGGTGATGGCCCAGGGGCTGTCCGCGAAGAGCATGTGGCCATGGGTGATCGGCACGTCTTCGTAGAGGAAAAACTGGACGCCGTTCATCCAGCGAACATTGCGCTTCAATCCGATAATATCGGCAAATGCCGGCACGAGTCCGGCACCCGTGGGGCTGGCGTCGAGCAAGTCTGCCATGCGTTCGACCGGCAGGGCGAAGATATAATAGTCGGCCTTGACCTCGCTGGTGCCTGCATCGCTCTCGATCGTGACGCTCTCTACCTGTCCTCCGGCGAAGGTGATCTCGGTCGCCTTGTTGCCAAGGTGATAGGTCACATCATGCCCGGTCAGATAATCGAACCACGGGTCGAGCCATACCTTGCTGGTCGGCCCGTTGAGCAGCCGGTCGGTCGGGTGCCCAGGATCGATAATGCCGAGGATCAGCTGTACATTGGTGTCGCCTGTCGTGCGCAGGCTGGCAATGGTCGGGTCGTTGGCGAGCAGAGATCGCGAAAGGCCGTTGATCAGAAGGTCGACATATTCCGGATTATCGCCGAACTTTTCAGGCTGAAGGAATTTCCGCCAGGTCATCCCCTCGTACTGTTCGAGGCGGCGTTCCTTGCAGCTGGTCAGGATCTGCCAGATGCGCTCGGCGAAGAACTCGATCATCTCCGCAGTCAGCCCGGTATGTTCGAGGAAGATCGCCTTGAAATCGGTTTCGAGGTCGCTCAGCGATTTCGGGAAGCGCGCGGATATGACGAGAGGCGGCTTGTCGTGCCGCGGAATCTCGAGACGGTCGGCGACGCAGAGATTGTGGAACACATTCGCATCATCGGCCGGATCGCCATAAGGAATATGCTCCATCGTGTCGGGCAGGTGCCGATAGAAGCCCGGAAAGAAGCGGAACCCGTGCTCTCCTGGCAGGTCCTCGCGCCCGTCAGTCCCCGAATTGGGAGCGGGTATCGAGCGCGCCTTGCCGCCGCAGCGGTTGGGGTTCGCGTCGTAAACCGTGATGTCGTAGTCCACGCCGTGGCCGTTGCGCCGCATGAGTTCATGCGCCGCGCTCATGCCGGCAACTCCGCCACCTATAATTGCAACCGAAAGTCGAGCCATGCCCCCTCCTCTCGACCCGAACTGTCGTCCCTGATCTGCAATCGGCGCGTTTTTGGGCGCGGAGTCAAGGGCTAGCTCGGAATCGACGGC
>JABDNC010000154.1 GCA_013001165.1 Erythrobacter sp. | reverse complement strand
ACCGAGGACCAAGCCTCTTCCTCGGTAAGTAGCACGCAATCTGCTGGAGTATCGTCGTCTTCCAGCGAAGCCATCCGTGCCTTGGTGCCGATCAGCATGCGGGCGCCGCAATCGGCCAAGATATGCGCGACCTGCGCACGCTTCAGGAGAGGGTTGATCGGCACATGGACCACCCCTGCCCGTGCGGCGGCCAGTGGCATGAGGCAGGCCAGTTCGGTCTTTGCGACCCAGCTTGCAACACGGTCGCCTTTGGCAAGATTTTGGGAAAGCCACGATGCAAAGGCGCCGACACGGTCTCTCGCCTCTTGGAACGTTAGCACTTTTTCGCGGAGGACAAGCGCGTGAGCTTCTGCCTCGCCCCTCTCGATCAGCCAGTCCAGCGGACGAGGATCTGGATCGGGTACACTGCGCGCGCTGGTCATGATCATTGCTATCGTGCCTTGCTGGCCCCAGTGCAAGGCCGCTAGCCGCCTTGCGCCCCGGCAGAGGCGCCGCTAAGGGCAAGCCGCTTTGTCAGCAGGGGAAACCATTCTCGCATGAACGGCCAGACTGAAACCACCGGCCAGGACGAACCGGAGAACGCTCTCGGCCTCAGCCGAATGGCGATCGACGAGAAGCTGCGCGCGATCCTCAGTGACGTCCTGTCGCTTGAGGCTGAGCGCGTGGAAGAGTTCGACGCCGAAACCGGCCTCTTCGGACACTTGCCCGAACTGGACTCCATGGCTGTCGCAACGCTGTTCACCGAGATGGAAGACCGGCTCGACATCATTATCGAGGATGAAGATGTCGATGGCGAAATGCTGGAGACATACGGCGGACTGCTGGCATTTGCCGAAGCGAAGTGCATCGGCGCCTGATTGTCACCGCGTGAAGTAGCTCGTCAGCTCGACGTGTGTTGACCAGCGAAACTGGCCGACTGGCCGCAATTTCTCCAGCTTGAAGCCTGCTTCGACCAGCACCTTGGCATCGCGCGCCCAGCTCGACGGATTGCAGCTGATATAAACGACCCGGGTAGCCGTGCTCTGCGCAACCTGGGCGATTTGCTCGCGCGCTCCGGCACGTGGCGGATCGAGGACGATTGCACCGAAGCGGCCGCACTCATCAGCCGTGAAAGGATTGCGGAACAGGTCGCGATGGAGCGTGTGGACAGGGACGCCCCTGCTGTTCGCAGCGCTCTTGCAGGACAGGTGCGCATCGCGCGCTGCTTCCACCGCCAGCGTCTTGGCAGGTCCGGCAAGCGAGAAGGCGAAGGTACCGAGACCTGCGAACAGGTCGGCAATCGTGGTCGCGCCTTCTACAAAGGCCTTCGCATCCTCGACGAGAACGGCCTCGCCGTCCCGGGTGGGCTGCAGGAAGGCATTCTGCGGCAGCCCGACGGGAACCTGCCCCAGCGTTACGGTCACCGGATCCGGCTCCCACACAGTTTCCGCTCCGAAGCCCTGATCAAGGGATAGTCGCGCCAGTTCGTGTTCGCGCGCAAAGTCGAGCAGCGCTTCCGTGGCCGCGAGCCCGTCTGCGCTGAAACCCTTCAACGAACAGTCTACGCCCTGGTCTGCAAGCGTGAGAGAAATATCGATCGGACCTTTGCCCGCGTGATTGCCCAACAAGGAGCGCAAGGGATCGACCAAGGCAAAGAGCGCGGGCTCGAGTATGTGGCATTCCCGCATATCGACCACCCGGTTGCTGCGAGCCTCACGGAAACCCAGAACCGCGCCCTTCCCTGCCTTCAGGCCATGCAGGGTCGCGCGCCGCCTCGTTCTCGGAGGCGAAAGGTGGGTGGGAAGCATCTCGCCGACGTCGATTTCCTGCGATTGGGCGGCGAACGCCACTCTCTCGGTCACGAACTGGCGTAGCGCGGTTTCGTTGGCCTGCTGCAACTGGCAGCCCCCGCAGGTGCCGAAATGGCGACACGGAGGCTCCACGTGATGCTCGCCCGGAACGATAGTGCCGTCCGATGTGATGGTATCGCCCGTGACTGCACCGGGGACATGGCGACCGCTTTCGGTGACGCCATCGCCCTTCGCAGCGATGCGAACGATCGTCTCTTCGCTCATAGGAAGTTTCTCAGTGCCTGCTTGACGATCCGTGCAAGTTCGCCGGCTGTGAATGCCGGTCCCGCGATATACGCAGCTTCGTGATGGAGCCAGACGGCTTCCTCCAGTGCGCAATGAAAATCGCCATGCACGGCGAGGCGTGACGCTGCAATACCGGCAAGGACATCGCCTGTTCCAGCCACGGAAAGCCAACTTGGCCCGCGATCGAAAAACCGAATGCCTCCGCTGCCAACCAGAATGCTATCCGGGCCCTTGGCGAGGACGGTCATGCCCGTCTCGTTATGCAGCGCTCGTGCACGGTCAATTTTCGATTCTGCTGTTATCGAGAACACCGTACATAGTTGGTCCAGTTCGCCCTCATGAGGCGTAACTGCGATTTGCGTCGTATCAACGCCGTCGATCGAGGCGGGCTCCAGAAGATGCAGCGCATCGGCGTCAAGAAGGAGCGGCTTGGTCGTTTCGATGGCGATTGCAAGCTTCTCGCGCGCCGTTGCATCGCGGCCAAGACCTGGTCCAATGAGGATCGCGGAAATTCGCTCATCCACTAGTCTTTCCGCAAGACTGCCGCCCTCGACTACGAGCTCTGCGGGAGCGTCGGGGTGGGAATGGTCGCTGAACAATTTGACGTAGCCGGCCCCGCTCCGCAATGCCGCTTCTGCAGCGAGCAATGGCGCTCCGGGCATCTTACCGGCTACTACTGCGAGCAATCCACGACGATATTTGTGAGCATCAGCCGCGGGTGGTGAAATCTCCGGCGCTGCGCTCAAGCAAGGCGCGTCCGATGCAATTTCGAGGCCGATATCGACGAGGCGCTTTTCTCCCATCGTTGCCATTGGCGGCATGATGAAATGCGCCTGCTTCCAGGCTCCGAGTGCGATGGTGAGATCATAGTCGACCGAGGGGCCGAGGCGAGCACCACTGTCACTTGCTATGCTGCTCGGTATGTCGATCGCGATCTTGTAGCCACTGGTCTCGCGCAACTGTTCCAGCATGGCGGCGAAAGCGCCCTCGACTTGACGCGACAACCCATAGCCGAAGAGGCAATCGACGTAGACTTCTGCTGCTGGGATACCCTCGCTCGAAATTGCGGCTGAGCAATTCTCCCGCGCCTTCTTGGAAGTCTCGGTTCCCGGGGGATTGGGCGCCACGACCGAGACAGGGATGCCGGAACGGTGAAGGTAATCGGCAATCACGTAGCCGTCACCGCCATTGTTTCCAGGACCGCACAACACGCTGACCGACCTGCCACCGGCCATTCGCGCAACCCACCGGGCAGCTCCCTCGCCCGCGCGCTGCATCAGCTCCCATTCGGAGACACCGGAGGTCATGGCAGCGCGCTCTGCCGCGGCCATCTTTTCAACGGTCAGGACCGCGCCGGCGCTGCGAGATTTCGAACTTGGGGCCATAGGAAGCGGCTGCCACGCCGCGCGCTGCCTAGCAAGGGCTACCGACGCTTGATCTGGGAAACATCTCGAATTGCGCCGCGTGCCGCGGAGGTGGTCATCGCGGCATAGGCCTCGAGGGCCTGGCTGATCTTGCGCGGGCGCGGAGCCGAAGGGGACCATGCCTTGTCACCTTTGGCGTCCATCGCAGCGCGACGGCGTGCAAGCTCTTCGTTGCTGACGGCAAGATTGATCGTGCGGTCAGGGATCGAGATTTCGATCATGTCGCCATCCTCTACGAGGCCGATCTCGCCGCCTTCCGCTGCTTCGGGAGAAACATGGCCGATCGAAAGGCCCGAGGTACCGCCCGAAAAACGCCCGTCAGTCAGCAAGGCGCAGGCTGCACCCAGCCCCTTCGATTTCAAGTAGCTCGTCGGATAGAGCATTTCCTGCATGCCCGGCCCGCCTCGTGGTCCTTCGTAGCGGATGACCACGACATCGCCTTCCTTCACCTGCTCTGTGAGAATCGCTGTGACGGCATCGTCCTGGCTCTCGTAGACTTTGGCCTGCCCGGAAAAGGTCTGGATGCTCTCGTCGACGCCGGCGGTCTTCACGATGCAGCCGTCGCGGGCGATATTGCCGTAGAGGACCGCAAGGCCGCCATCCTGGCTGAAGGCGTGCTCTGCACTGCGAATGACGCCGTTCTCCCGATCGATATCGAGACTTTCCCATCGGGCTGACTGACTGAACGCCGTTTGCGTCGGCACTCCACCCGGCGCTGCAGAATAGAACTCGCGAACCTTGTTGTTCTGCGTCCGCCCGATGTCCCAGTCGTCCAGCGCATCGCCCATGGTCGGGCTGTGCACAGTGGGCAGCGCGGTATGGAGCAGCCCTGCCTTCTCCAGCTCGCCGAGGATCGACATTATGCCGCCGGCACGATGGACGTCTTCCATGTGCACATCGCTCTTGGCGGGGGCGACCTTCGACAGGCAGGGCACCTTACGACTCAGCCGGTCGATATCCGCCATGGTGAAATCGACCCCCGCCTCATGCGCGGCAGCGAGCAGGTGGAGCACGGTGTTGGTCGAACCGCCCATCGCGATATCGAGGCTCATCGCGTTCTCGAATGCCTCGAAGGTCGCGATAGAGCGCGGCAATACCCCTTCTTCGTCCTCCTCGTAATAACGGCGCGCCAAGGTCACTGCGAGGCGACCGGCCCGCTCGAACAAGCCCTTCCGGTCGGCATGCGTCGCCAACGTCGAGCCATTGCCGGGCAGAGAAAGCCCGAGCGCCTCCGTTAGGCAGTTCATCGAATTCGCGGTAAACATGCCCGAGCAACTGCCGCAGGTGGGACAGGCCGAGCGTTCGATCTCTGCCACTTCCTCGTCGGTGTAACTCTCGTCTGCTGCCGCGACCATCGCGTCGACCAGATCGAGCGCTACTTCCTTACCCTTAATCACGACCTTGCCCGCTTCCATCGGGCCGCCACTGACAAAGACGGTCGGGATATTGATCCGCATCGATGCCATCAACATGCCCGGCGTGATCTTGTCGCAATTGGAGATGCAGACCATTGCATCGGCGCAGTGGGCGTTGACCATGTATTCGACGCTGTCGGCGATGAGGTCGCGGCTGGGAAGCGAATAGAGCATGCCGTCATGCCCCATGGCGATGCCGTCATCGACCGCGATGGTGTTGAATTCCTTGGCAACCCCGCCCGCCGCCTCGATCTCGCGCGCGACCAGCTGCCCGAGGTCTTTCAAATGCACATGCCCGGGCACGAACTGGGTGAAGCTGTTGACCACCGCGATGATGGGCTTGCCGAAGTCCTCATCCTTCATGCCTGTGGCGCGCCAAAGGCCTCGCGCACCGGCCATATTGCGCCCGTGCGTGGTAGTGCGTGAACGGTATTGCGGCATCGACAGTCTCTCTTTGCGGGCCTCGAGCCTAGCAGAGAGAAACGTCGGTGCTAACGTAAGTTTGCTGAAGGGCCTGCCAAGGCGGGCTTTAGACCTCGAGCGCCACCCGGCCCAGGACATCGGCCAGCATCACGGCCCAGCGCGCCTGCCCCGCCTTCGTATCGATCTGGTCCTGACGGATCTCGACCGTGCAATAGGGGATGCCGTTCGCCTCTGCGTGGCGGTCCATTGTCGCATTGAGCTGCTTGCCCGAGTACGGCTCGTTATCGCCGACGGTCAGCCCCTGCTCGCCGAACAGGCGGATCGCGTGACGCGCGGCGCGGTCGTCATTGTTGTACAGTAGCGCGACTTCCCAAGGACGCTCCTCGTCGCTCGTCTCGAGGCTAGGCGTGAAGCTGTGCAGCGCGATCAGCATACGCGGTTTCAACCGCTTGATCAGCTTGCCGAGCTCGTAGTGATAGGGGCGATGGAACAGGTTGAGCCGCGCCTCCACATCGGCACCGATGTTGCCGGGCACCAGGCGCCCGTCGCTTTCGGTAGGCACGACGGCAGGATCATCCTCGTTGCGATGCAAGTCGCAAACCAGACGGCTGACGCAGGCAATATGTGCGGGGATACCGTGACGACGGGCGAGCCGGTCCGCGATGCCCTCCACCCCGATATCGAGCGCAATATGCTCGTTCAGGAGTGACCGATCGATACCGAGATCGATGCCGTCGGGCACGTAGTTGGATGCATGATCGGCCACGCACAGAAGGCCTCCGGGACGAACATCATCTACGGCGACCTGTCGGTACGGCAGGTTGTCGATCATCATCGAAGTTTACCTTTCAACTGCCACCAGTCGGGATGACCGGCAGCAATGCGCGCAGCAGCATCGTCACGCACAGATTGTGTTTCATAAAGCGCAAAACAAGTTGCCCCCGAACCGGACATACGGGCGAGAAACGGCTGGGTTCCGCGCAATACGGCCAGAACATCGGCAATTTGCGGACACAGCGAGATTGCAGGTGCTTCCAGATCGTTGCGACCATCGAGGGCGATCGTTCGCGAATTGCCCTGCGGCAGAGCGCCGCGATCCTCGCCGTCCCACGCCTTGAACACCGGACCCGTGGAAAGCGGCACGCGCGGATTGACCAGCAGGACCGCCATGCCCGCCAGGCTGTCGTCCGCCCGTTCGAGATCGGTACCGGTGCCCCGGCCGACGCAGGTTCGACTTTCGACGCAGGCCGGCACATCCGCGCCAAGTTTGCTTGCCCGATCATGCCAGTCATTAGGAAGTCCGTAAGCTCCGCGCACAATGCGGAATACCGCCCCCGCATCGGCGGACCCACCACCCAGCCCAGCGGCAACAGGCAGGTTCTTTTCCAGCGTAAGCGCCAGCCCGTTCGCGCGGGGCAGCTTGCCAAGCGCCCTCATCACCAGGTTGTCGAACGGATCGTCGAGTGTCCCAGAGAATTCGCCCAAGGTCTGAAGCGTGTCCCGATCGTCGGTTCGCGCAGTCAGGACATCGCCCGCATCGACGAAAGCGAAAAGCGTCTCGAGTTCATGGTAACCATCCTCGCGCCGCTTGCGGACATGCAGCGCGAGGTTGATCTTGGCGTAGGCTGTCTCGGTAATGACCAAGCGGCTGGATCACATATTCGGGTAGTTCGGTCCGCCGCCACCCTCGGGCGTGGTCCATTCGATGTTTTGGTTGGGGTCCTTGATGTCGCAGGTCTTGCAGTGGACGCAGTTTTGCGAATTGATCTGGAACTTGGGCTCAGCCCCTTCCTCGATGATCCACTCGTAAACGCCTGCCGGACAATAACGGGTCGAAGGGCCGCCATAGACTTCCAGCTCGCTCTCACGTTGCAATTCGCGGTCGAGAACCTTGAGGTGAACCGGCTGATCCTCCGCATGGTTCGTGTAGCTGAAGCTGACATTCGTCAGGCGATCGAAGCTCAGTTTGCCGTCAGGCTTGGGATAAGCAATCGGCGAGTAGAGATCTGCACGTTGCAGCATTTCGTGGTCGCGGTGATGCTTCATGGTGATCGGCAATCCGATACCGATTGTACGCATCCACATGTCGATGCCTGCGAGCACGGTGCCGAGGTCCTCGCCGTACTTCGCAACGGCAGGCTGCGCGTTCTTCACCTTCTTGAGCTCAGTCGCGATCCAGCTTTCACGAACTGCCGTATCGTAATCCATAAGCTCGGTGTGCTCGTCGCCACCAGCGATGGCGGACGCGATGCTTTCAGCTGCAAGCATACCGCTCTTCATGGCGGTATGCGTGCCCTTGATGCGCGGCACATTCACAAAACCTGCCGAGCAACCGATGAGCGCACCGCCCGGGAATGCGAGCTTGGGTACGGACTGCCAGCCACCCTCATTGATGACGCGAGCACCGTAGGCCACGCGCTTTCCGCCTTCGAGAAGTGCGGCAATCTCCGGATGGTGCTTCCAGCGCTGGAATTCCTGATAGGGAGAAACGTGCGGGTTCTTGTAGTCGAGTGCCGTCACGAACCCCAGTGCGACCTGGCCATTTGCCTGGTGGTAGATGAAGCCACCACCCCAGGTGCCGGTCTCGCTCAAGGGCCAGCCCTGCGTATGGATGACCGTACCTTGCTCATACTTGTCGGGATCGACGTCCCACAGTTCCTTGATACCCAAACCATAGACCTGCGGCTCGCAATCAGCCTCAAGGTCGAACTTGGCTTTCATCTTCTTGGTGAGGTTGCCTCGAGCACCTTCTGCGAAAAGCGTGTACTTCGCGTGGATTTCCATGCCGGGCTGGTAGTCGCCTTTCTGCGATCCATCTTCGGCAATTCCCATGTCTTGAGTCACAACGCCGGCAACTGCACCTGCGTCATTGAACAGCACTTCTGCGGCGGGAAATCCGGGGAAGACCATAACGCCTAGCCCTTCGGCCTGTTCGGCCAGCCAGCGGCAGGTGTTGCCAAGCGAAGCGGTATAGTTGCCGTCGTTCGACATGAACGGCGGAAGCATGAATTCCGGCAGATCTGACTTGCTGCCTTCGGACAAGACCCAGTGATGGTTCTCGGTCACCGGGGTTTCCGCAAGCGGGCAATCCATGTTGCGCCAATCGGGGAAGAGCTCATTCATCGCCTTGGGATCCACGACCGCGCCCGAGAGGATATGCGCGCCTATTTCGCTGCCCTTTTCAAGCACGACGACCTCGAGGTCCTCGTTGATTTGCTTCAACCGGATAGCCGCCGAAAGACCGGCAGGTCCGCCGCCAATGATGACGACGTCGCAGGGCATGGATTCGCGTTCGCTCATATCTCTCTCTTTTCGTCGCTTAAGCGTTGGGATTGCCTTGATTGCTGGGCGGTTTGAGGTCAAGACCTTGGACGGACGGAAAATGATCGCAGACACACCGGAATCCCGCGAATTATCGCCTGTAGATGCGCTCGAAGCAGCGCTCGACTGGTGGCGCGAGGCCGGGGTTGAGGACGATTATCGCGATGAGGCGACAAGCTGGCTGGCCGAGCCTGAAGAAGAGCAGGCCGTAGCGTCGCCAAAGCCGAGAAAGCTGCCCGAAGAACCCAAGCAGACGCCACTCGAACGCGCATTCGAGGGCACTGCGGAAACCGCGCAAATCGGCGGCGCGCCCGGCGCCTATCCGGAAACCTTGGAAAAATTTCGCGAGTGGTGGATGACGGAGAGATCGCTCTCCCAGGCCGGCGTGCAGAACCGCCCGCCGCCGCGGGGCGTAGCAGGCGCCAAACTGATGGTGATCATTCCCGAGCCGACGGATGGCGACACAGACGAACTACTTTCCGGCGCTCCGGCTCGCTTCCTCGAAGCCGTCACCGGCTCCATGGGGTTGCAGCAGCACGAACTCTATCTCGCAAGCGCGCTACCCGCACCCGTTTCGCTGCCAGATTGGGCCGCAATCGCCCGACAGGGTATGACGGAAGTCACCCGACACCATATCACTTTGGCAGCTCCCCACCGCGTGCTCGTATTCGGACGCGCGCTCGCGCCCCTGTTCGATATCCCGCCCGACATGGCGCGCGAACCGGCAGTCGTTAAGGCAGGCGAAAACACCCTTCCGCTTATGCTCGCGCCGCAACTAGCGGAGCTCGCCCGCTCAGCACCGAGGCGCCGCAATTTCTGGAACCGCTGGCTGGAATGGACTGCATGACGAAACTCCCGTTCTGGATTGCGGCGGTCGGCACCGCTCTATGCGCGGCACCAGCCCTCGCCCAATCCGAAAGCATCGCCTATTTTACCGCTTCGCAATCCTCTGCGTTGCCCACGCTGCTCTCGGCAGAAGACCGCAGCTATTACGCCTCGCTGTTCGAAGCGATCGATGCAAAGAACTGGGACCGCGTCGAGGTCATGCTGTCACAGCGAAGCGACGGTCCGCTGCATGGCGCTGCGCTGGCAACCTATTATCTCGACCCGAACAGCCCCCGGATCGAACTCGGTCGTATCGAGGATTGGTTGCGGCGCTATCCGGATGGTTCGAGGGTCGGTGACATCGTCCGGCTCGGCGAGACCCGCGGTCTTTCCTGGCGTCCGGACCTGCCGCGCGAAAACTCGCTGGCACGCCAGCAAGGTATCACGAGGCGTGTGCGGCCTGCCACGGTGCGCGACGGTACGATGCCTGACAGCGTTCGCGAGGCGATCCTCGAGCGGATCACCAATGACGATCCCGACGGCGCACGCCTGCTGCTGGATGGAGTGGATGCCTCTTTGTCCGGCCAGGCCCGGGCAGAATGGCGTCAGCGCGTCGCGTGGAGCTATTACATCGAAAACCGCGATGCCGAGGCTTACGGCATGGCGCAGCTTGTCGGCCAGGGAAGCGGCCCCTGGGTCGCTGAAGGCCATTGGGTCGCCGGCCTGTCGGCATGGCGACTTGGCGATTGCGCGCGTGCCGCGCAGTTTTTCGCATCGAGCGCCTCCGAGGCGGACAATGTCGAATTGCGGACCGCCGCCCATTATTGGGCCGCTCGCAGCCTTATCCGGTGCCGCCAGCCCCAGACCGCCGATGCACACCTGCGCAGCGCCGCGCGTTATGACGAAACGCTCTATGGCATGCTGGCTAACGAACAGCTCGGCCGCGATCTCCCACGCAATCATACGGCTCCCGACCTGACAGCGGAGGACTGGCGCAAGCTCTCTGGGGAAACTGCCGTGCGCGAGGCGGTCATGCTGGCCGAAGTCGGCCGCCGCGATATCGCGGACGAAGTCCTGCGCTGGCAGGTGCGCTACGGCAACTCGCGCGATTTCGCCGCTCTCACTCGTCTTGCCCGCGCGCTGGGTCTTGCTGGTGCACAGACCTTCATGGCTTACAATGCGCCGCGCGGTGAGCGTTCGCCCGCTAACCTGCGCTGGCCGGTCGCCTATCACACGCCGCACGGCGGATGGCGGGTCGATCCCGCGCTCGCCTTTGCCCACGCCCTTCAGGAGTCGAATTTCCGCGAACGCGTGGTAAGCCCAGCAAACGCCATAGGCCTGATGCAAATCCGCCCGATCGCGGCGCGCGAATATGCCGCCTCGATCAATATGAGCGCCGGTGCCGACCTCAAGGATCCGCGCACAAACCTTGCGTTCGGCCAGCGCACGCTCGAGGCCTTGGCACAGGCCAATTACACTCGCGGTCACCTACCGAAGGTCATGGCTGCCTATAACGCAGGGCCCACCCCGGTTGCCCGCTGGAACGGCGAGATCAACGACCAGGGCGATCCGCTTCTCTGGATGGAATCGATACCCTATTGGGAAACGCGCGGCTATGTCGCCATCGTGATGCGCAACTACTGGATGTACCTGCGCCAGGCCGATGTCGAAGCACCTAGCCGCACCGATCTGGCCGAGAACGACTGGCCGCAATTCCCCCGTACCCGCTGAGAGGAAACCGATGGCCATCGAAGAGAGCCTGACTTTCAAACCGGTCAATATCGCGCTGCTCACGATCTCCGATACGCGTAAGGCGAGCGAAGATACATCGGGAGACATTCTGGCTGACCGGATCGCAAAGGCCGGTCACCATCTGGCCGCGCGCGAGATCAGCCGCGACGACAAGAACGAGATCGCCGCTCACCTCCACCGCTGGATCGACGACGAGCAGATCGACGCTATCATCACCACGGGCGGCACCGGCCTGACGGGCCGCGACGTGACGCCCGAGGCACTCGACCGCGTGAAGGACAAGGACATCCCCGGCTTCGGCGAACTGTTCCGCTGGCTTAGTTTCGAGAGCATCGGAACCAGTACGATCCAGAGCCGCGCCTGCGCTGTAATCGCCCGTGGGACCTATATTTTCGCGCTGCCCGGCTCGAACGGAGCGGTGAAAGATGGCTGGGACAAGATCCTCGTTCTCCAGCTCGACAGCCGCCACAAGCCTTGCAATTTCGTCGAATTGATGCCGCGTTTGCGCGAGCGCTAGAAGCGTCTGATCCCTGCTTCTTCCAATGCGGAAACGAGCAGCAAGTAATCGTCGCCCATTGATGCCTTCGGAATGGGATTGAAGAAGGCCTCTGTCTGGTGAAGCAGGATCATCCGATCGGTTTCCGACCAGGCGTATAGCTCGTGAAACGGGATGCGCGCATGGCCGCGCTGGTTGGTAAAGCGCACCGCCTCCTCATCGAATTCAAGCTGGTTCTCATCCCGCAGCGCGGCGCTCTGGCGAAATTGCCTGCGCATGATGACCGGTGCGAGAAGGTACGGGATCAACCAGATCAATGGGATGCCCAGACCGACGACGAGTAGCGTCGAAAGGCGCAAGGCGCCGTCTTCGAACAGATCTAGTGCGACTAAAACTATCGCAAGCCCGATAATCGCGATGACCAGATAGTTCATCGGTCTTTGGAAGACCTTGCGCCTGAAAAAGTGCCGCCCCGCCGAAGCGAGGTCCGCTTCATCGACGCGGTAGGTGTAAGGTCCGTGCATCCTCATCAGCCCTAGCTTTGCCGATGTTAGGGCGATGCACAAGATGCGGCGCAACAACCGCTGGACCACCCGCCATGTTCTATATATGTTCTCATGCATGGAGAAAAGCAGTGAGTCGCCAGTCACCGGTCGGGGTGCGCAGTCGCGCGCGGTCCCGACGCGCTTCGGCCTTGCCACGCGCGAGGCCGATGGCGACTGGCGCGATCACATGGAGGCGCTCGACGGCCCGCCGGTAAAGCTGCGCACCCATGTAACCGAGGAGAACCCGAAGACGATACTCAGCTTCAACCAGTCGCCCGACATCTTCTTCGACCGCTCGATAAATCCCTATCGCGGGTGCGAGCATGGCTGCGTTTACTGCTTTGCGCGCCCTACCCACGCTTATCACGACCTCTCGCCGGGCCTGGATTTCGAGACGCAGCTTTTTGCCAAGCCGAATGCGGCAGAACTGCTGCGCGCAACACTGGCTAAGCGCAAGTATCGCCCCAAGCCGATCGCCATGGGGACGAATACCGATCCCTACCAGCCTATCGAGCGCGATTACCGCATCACGCGGCAGGTGCTGGAAGTGTGCCTCGATGCGCGGCACCCCGTTACGATCACCACCAAGTCTGACCGTGTGCTCGAGGATCTCGACCTCTTGTCCGAGATGGCCGAACGGCGCTTGGTGGCGGTGGCAATATCGGTGACTAGCCTCGATCCGAAGCTGTCAGGAAAGCTCGAACCTCGCGCAGCTTCGCCTGCCAAGCGACTCGCGGCATTAGAGAAACTGGTCGAGTCGGGCATCCCGAGTCACTGCTCGGTCGCTCCAGTTATTCCCGCCATCACCGACGACGTCATGGAGGAGATCGTCCAGCGCGCCGCTGCCATCGGGGTCGACAGCGTAGGCTGGATACCTATGCGTCTCCCGCACGAAGTCGCGCCCTTGTTCCGCGAATGGCTCTCGGTCCACTACCCCGAGCGCGGCGACAAGGTGATGAGCATCGTCCAGTCGATCCGCAACGGCAAGGACAACGACCCGAACTTTTTCTCGCGCCTCAAACCGACCGGAGTCTGGGCCGACCTCTTTCGAGCAAGGTTTCGCGTCGCCTGCAAGCGCGCGGGATTGAGCAAGGCGAAGTTCGAGCTGGATTGTACGCAGTTCCGGCCGCCAGCAGTGGGCGGGCAGTTGCGGTTGCTTTAAGCAGCGGCACCCTCACAGAATGAACCGTTGTGCTGCCATCGGCCACCAGCATCAACACACGCGTCGATCAGGTTTTGTTTCTGAAGCCACCAACCTGATGCTATCCCGAGGGAAAGACCGACTGCGAAAATCAAGACAGTACGACGCTTTCTCAAAATCCCTCCCCCGCAGAGCCCGGCTTGAAGCGCACCAGCCTGCTATCCGCCAGCGCCGCCGTGCGGTTGAATACCGCCTTCTGGTAGTCATCGTCCTTGATCATCTCGAAGAACGCGCCGGAGTTCGGGTACTGCGCCACGAAGCCGTCGTGCCAGCGCATCGCATCGGGCCCCGTCACCACCGTCTGGAATGCCCCGCGCCACACAATGCTGCCACCCACGCGGCGGAAAATCGGACCGCTGGTCTTGCCGTATTCCTCGTAGGCGCGGCGGCCGCTCCAGCCCTTGCCCGCATGCTCGTGGCCTTCGGGGTATGCCGCCTCTTCGCGGTAGAGCAGGAGGTTGAGCATGTGGATCGGCTCGTCGCGCGGGAGGTTCTTGAACGCCTCGAAATTGGTGCGGCTGGGGTCGATGTAGGTGTCGGTCACGGCTCTCTCCTCAGAGTTGGATTTCACGGTAGGTGCCGGGCGCAATGCCGTCCACGCTCCACTCGCCGATACGCCAGCGGATGAGGCGCAGCGTGGGCAGGCCAACGGCGGCCGTCATGCGGCGGACCTGGCGGTTGCGGCCCTCGGTGATTTCGAGCGCGATCCAGCTATCGGGCACGCTTTTGCGATAGCGCACCGGCGGATCGCGGTCCCAGACAGGCGGCGAATCGATGCGTTTCGCGCGAGCAGGACGCGTCATGCCGTCCTTAAGCTCGACACCGCGCGCCAGCTTCTCCAGCGCCTCGTCATCCGCCTCACCCTCGACCTGCACCAAATAGGTCTTCGCCATCTTGTAGCGTGGCTCGGCAATGCGCGACTGCAACCGGCCATCGTCGGTCAGCAGCAACAGCCCTTCGCTATCCTTGTCGAGCCTGCCTGCAGGATAGACCCCTGGCACATCGACCAGATGCGCCAGAGTGTCTTCCACCCCTTCCTTGCCCCCGGTGAACTGCGAAAGAACACCGAAGGGCTTGTTGAGCAGGATCAGCCGGCTCACGCCTCAAGCTTGTAGTCGGCGAACCGGTCGCGCAGGTCCTTCTTGCTGATCTTGCCGGTGGCGGTGTGCGGGATGTCGTCGACGAATTCGACCGCATCGGGCAGCCACCACTTGGCGACCTTGTCCGACAGGAAGTTGGTCACTTCCTCGGCGCTGACGTCCTGCCCTTCCTTCTTCACGACGAAGAGCACCGGACGCTCATCCCACTTGGGGTGGAACATGCCGATGCAGGCCGCCTCGGCCACGGCGGGATGACCCACCGCGGCGTTTTCGAGCTCGACCGAGGAAATCCATTCCCCGCCCGACTTGATAACGTCCTTGGTGCGGTCGGTCAGCTGCAGCGTGCCATCGGGATGCAGCATGCCGACGTCGCCCGTGTCGAACCAGCCATCCTCGGTGACCGCATCCTCTTCGGCCTTGAAATACCGCTTCACCACCCAAGGACCGCGGATCTGCAGCGCGCCGGAAGTCTTGCCGTCGCGCGGGAGGATCTTGGTCGGATCGTCGAGATCGATCGTGCGCAGTTCCACGCCGAAGATCGGGCGGCCCTGCTTCATGGTCTTGGTGACCTTTTCTTCGAAGCTGAGCTTGTCCCAGTCATGCGTCGGACCGCCAACCGTGCCGATGGGCGAGGTTTCGGTCATGCCCCAAGCGTGCTGGACGCGGGTGCCGTTCTTCATGAGACGCTCGATCATGAACCTGGGCGCAGCCGAGCCGCCGATGGTTGCCGCCTTGAGCGGCGGCAGGTCGATGCCTTCAGCGTCGCAATACTGGAAATGTGCGAGCCAGACGGTCGGCACGCCGGCGCTGTCGGTCACGCCTTCCTTGAGCATCATTTCGTGCAGCACCGCTGGATCGTTCACCGCGCTGAACACGAATTTGATGCCCGCCATCGCGCCGGCATAGGGAAGGCCCCAGCTTGCCGCGTGGAACATCGGCACGACCGGCAGCATCACCGAGGATGCACTGAAGTTGAAAGTCGACGGCTGCAGTCCGGAAATCGCGTGCAGGACAGTGCTGCGATGTTCGTACTGGACGCCCTTGGGATTGCCCGTGGTGCCGCTGGTGTAGCAGATCATGCAAGGGTCACGCTCATCGCCCTCGACCCACTCGAAATCGCCGTCTTCGGCGCCTATCCAGTCTTCGAACGAGGTCGTGTTTTCGCCGCTATCGAAGCAGATGTAATGTTCGACCTGAGGCCAGCGATCGCGCATCTTGTCCACGATCGGCTGGAACATCGCGTCGTAGATCACCACGCGATCGTCCGCGTGATTGACGATGTACTCGAGCTGGTCTTCGAAAAGGCGCGGGTTCACCGTGTGGAGCACGCCGCCC
>JABDNC010000151.1 GCA_013001165.1 Erythrobacter sp. | reverse complement strand
GTGTTTGTCGCCTTCATGGATCATACCTCTAGTTCGGGCCGCTGTCCGTCGTGCGGATGCGTTCGGGCTGCTCGACCTGCCCTTCGCGATAGGCGTCGGCCGCGCGGACCGCATTCGATGCGGAGGTCGGCGGGATCGGCGTATCGTATTCGGGCGAGGGATCGATGACCTGCGCGGCCATGGTCGCGCGGTTGGCATCGCCCCAGGTCGGGTCGCCTTGCGACAGGTCGAGACGACCGTCGTTATTGGTGCAGGCCGAAGCGGCAAGAATGGCCGCGCTGGCCAGCAGGATGCGGGTGCGCTCAATATTCATAGTCGCTAGCTCCGGTTGCAGGAGTTTCGGCATCGGCGGGCAAAGTGCCCGTGATGGGCTCCATCGGGCGCGGCTTGTAAGCCTCGCCGTCGATGATCAGCACGTCGGCCTCGCTCGGGTCGTAGACACGGTCGGTCGGCAGGCGGACCTGCTCGGGCCGGATCGGTGCGACGAGGCGCGGGGTGACGATGATCAGCAGTTCGGTTTCGCCCTTCTGAAAGGAAGACGAACGGAACAGCGAGCCGATGATCGGGAGCGAGCCGAGCAGCGGGACCTGGTTGACCGTGGTCTTGAAATCTTGCTGCAGGAGACCGGCGATGGCGAAGCTTTCGCCGTCGCGCAATTCGAGCACGGTGCTGGCCCGGCGGGTCTGGAGACCCGGGATCTGCAAGCCGTTCAGCGTGATCGAGGCGGTCGGATCGATCGAGGAGACTTCCGGCTCGACGATCAGGTTGATGACCTTGTCCGAAAGCACCGTCGGGGTGAAACCGAGGCTCACGCCGAAGGGCTTGAACTCGACTGTGACGGCATTGTTGCCGTCACCAGCGCCGCCACCGCCGCTCTGCACGACTGGGATCGGGAATTCGCCGCCGGCGAGGAAGGACGCACGCTCACCCGAGAGGGCGATCAGCGTCGGCTCGGCCAAGGTCTTGGCCATGCCCTTTTCCTCGAGCGCATCGATGAACAGGTCGATATCGGCGCCCAGCACATCGCTGAAGGCGCGGCCGATAATGCCGAACCCGCCGGTGATCGGATCGATCGTGAACGGGTTGTTGTTGTTCAGCGAATAGGGACCGCCCGGAAGCGATGCACCGTTGCCGGTCGCGCCCTGGAGGCGTCCTCCGGAGATGAAGCTGCTGACGCCGAGGTCCTTTCCGACATTGCGCGAAACCTCGGCGAAGCGGACTTCAAGCATGACCTGCTGGCTGCCGCCGAGCGTCATGAGGTTCACGATCTTGTCGTCGGGCGCGTAGGCACGGGCGAGCTGGACGGCGCGGTCTGCCACTCCGGCATCGCTGACCGTTCCCGAAAGCACGATGGCGCCGTTTGAGGTGCGTGCTTGCACCGGCTGGCCCGGCATCAGCTGGTCCATCTGTTCGCGCAGGCTGGCGACGTCCGGACCGACCGAGATATCCATGACGGCGATCACGCGGTTCGAACGGTCGTAAAGGGTGAGTGAGGTGGTGCCCACTTCCTTGCCCAGCACGTAGATCGAGTTGGACGAGACCGGCAGAATATCCGCGATCGCATCATTGCCGATCATGGCCCTGTCGATAGCCGTGTCCGCGGTGAGCACCTGGCTCTTGTTGACCGCGATCTCGACCGTGCCGGCATGCATCGACATGCCGTCCTGTCCCTGGACCTGCGCCTGTGCGGCGACCGGGGCCAGCGTCGTGCCGGCAAGTGCCAGCGCCAGCGCGGCAAGCGGCTTTGCGATTGGTTTGAATTCGTGGGCCATCTTAACGCTCCACTTCATAGGTTTCGGCTTCGGTGCCGCGGACGATGCTCATCGTCGGGCCGCGCGGACGACGCGGGGCAGCCGAAGCTGTGCCGCCGGACGTACGGGCCGAAGCGAGATTGATTACCTGCTGGGCGCCGCCGCCTGCATTACGGATACCGCCACTGCGGCCCGTGGCGTAGATCCGGCGATTGCCGCCGCCCAGATCGGTGACGACGACCGTTTCGGTGCCGCCGACGGTCTGGTTCTCGACATTGCGGAGCGCCAGGGTGAAGGTGCCGACTTCGCGGGCGAGCGCCAGCTTCTGCGCGCCGAACAGGTCGGTCTGCAGCGTGGCTGTCTGCGTCACGGCAGGTGCCGTTTCGTTCGGGTCGGCAATGAGGTCTGCTGCCAGAACGAGGACGTTCTCGAGCACGACGGTGGTCATCTTGTCGGTCGTCTGCGCGCCGTCACCAGGGATCTGGCGTGTCAGCATGACATCGACCACATCGCCCGGACGGACGAAGCCGCCGACGCCGGCGACATTATTCACCGGAATGGCAACTGCACGCATGTCCTCGGGAAGGTTGGATGCAAGAGTGGCGCGGCCGTCATCGCCGCTGACCTTGCTGGCAAGGATCGGTTCGCCGACCGTGATCGGGCGAAGCGCGACGCGGCCACCGGCCGTTGCATCCTCGACGCTGGTGAAAGCACCAACCGGAACCGAGCTCGCCGGCCAGTTGACCAGTCGCGTATTCGTTTCGGTAAGTGGCTGGCCGAATGCGACGTCCTGCGTCGCGACGGCGATACGTGCCATCTGCCGTTCTTCGGCAAGGCGTTCTTCACGCTCTTCGGCACTGCTGAAATAGGTATTGGCGAGATAGACGGCAAAAAGGCCGGCCACGATCGCGATGCCTAGGATTATAAGATTACGCCCCCGCATCTTACTTCCCCCCATAAATTACAAGGCGATCAATTTCCGCCTCAAACTCCCGTATACATCAAATTTAACGAAAGTTGCATTGTAAAAAACCGCCCCGACCCATTTTGGGCCAGGGCGGTCTTTTATTTGCGGCTTATGCGCAGCCGGCGGTGTTACCAGCCGAGCAGGTTTCGACTTCCGTTTCGGCAGCGCCGATTGCGGTGTCGATTGCGTCGCCGAGGAAGAAAGCAGCGGCAGCGATGCCGGCGCCAACAACGGCGAGGATCAGAGCGTATTCGGCAGCCGAAGCGCCCGATTCGTCACGAAGAAAAGCCTTGAACATGATGTATTACCCCAAGTCTAACAGACGTCCCCCCAAGGGAATGTCCGATCTTTAAAGAAGGTCGCCGGCATCTATTTCCGACTGACCGCTCGAAGGGGGTTTGTGTGGAACCGGCGCGGCCCGATTATTATATCCGGCATTGCGCCGGTCCTTGCACGCTGGCTCCCTTCGAAGCCCTTGGAGAGTCTCCGAAACGGGCCTTCCGGTCAACTTTCTTGCAACGAATACGCAGTTTCTTCGAAAATCAGGGCCTTACTGGGCCTGAAATAATAAAGGAATTGGTTAAGGCGGAAGTGATTTGCGGAGTATTATTTGCGACTCGACGCGGCTATCGCGCAATTCAGCGAGTCGCACAAAAAGCGAGAAATCTAGTGAGCTGATGTAGTGACAGGCTCCATAGTCCCTTACGGTAGTGTGGAGCATTACAGGTTAGATTTCGAAGAGCTACTTCATATTACTCTGATTTTACTTGTCTTACTGATCTCGTGGGTCACATCTTGAATGTTAGGTGGCGAACGTGTGCCACACTCGATCGTCGCTGTGGTCGTGATG
>JABDNC010000136.1 GCA_013001165.1 Erythrobacter sp. | reverse complement strand
CACCAAGATGCAGCGCCTCTCCGTTCAGCGCGAGGTCGTCGTCGATATCGCGCAGGAGCTTTTCCGGATCGGTTCGCGCGATGGCGTGCGGCAGGCTACGCACCAGCATGGCCGAGGGGCCGAAACGTTCGATGGCGAGACCATGCTTGGCCAGCGTTTCGGCGGCTTCCTCGAGCCGGTCGCAGCTTGTTTCATCAAGTTCGACGACCTCGGGGATCAGCAGTGCCTGGCTGCGCGCCACGGCTTCCTCGGCCCCGGCGGCCTTAAGTCGCTCCAGAACAAGTCGTTCATGCGCTGCATGCTGGTCGACGAGGACCAACCCGTCCTTCGCCTCCGCGACGATATAGGTATTGGCAACCTGTCCGCGCGCCACGCCGAGCGGGAAATCTTGCGATGCCTCGGCGACCGGTGCAGCTTCCTCTGCACGACCTTGCGGCGCAGCCATTACGCCACCTTCCGCACCGCGCCGATGCTGGGCAGGTTCGGACACGCGCGGTTGCGAAGCGGACCAGTCACGGCCTTCGAAGATCGAGCGAAGCGCCGGTGAAGGCTCTTCGCGCACGGGTTCCTGCTGCCAGCGCGACATGGCGCTCGCATCGGGAGATTGCGCGCTCCTGCGGTCTCCGGTCGCCAAGGCCTGCCTGAGGCCAGACACGATGAAACCGCGCACGCCCTGCGCATCACGGAATCGCACCTCGGTCTTCGCCGGATGGACGTTCACATCGACATCCTCGGGCGGAAGATCGAGGAAGAGCGCAAGCACTGCATGCCGGTCGCGCGCCAGCATATCGGCATAAGCACCGCGCACAGCGCCGGTCAGCAAGCGGTCCTTCACCGGACGCCCGTTGACGAACAGATACTGGTGATCGGCGATGCCGCGATTGTATGTCGGCAGGCCAGCGATGCCCGTCAGTCGCATGGTGCCGCGGTCGAGATCGATCGCAACGCCGTTTTCCTTGAGCTCGCGCGCTACGACCTGCGCAACGCGGTTGGCCAGTCCTTCCCCGCCTTGCAGGCCTAAAATGCGACGGTCGCCATGGTCCAGCGTGATCGCGACATCGGGCCGCGCCATTGCGAGTCGTTTCACGACATCGAGGCAGGCCGCATACTCGCTGCGCGGCGTGCGAAGGAACTTGCGGCGCGCAGGGACCTTGGCGAAGAGGTTCTCCACCCTCACTCGCGTGCCCGGCGGCAGGGCAGCGGGTCCTTCCCACACCAGTTCGCCGTGATCGACGACGCGTTTCCAGCCATCATCGGCTCCCCGCGGCCGGCTTTCGAGGGTGAACTTCGCCACACTGGCAATGCTGGGCAGAGCCTCGCCTCGAAACCCCAGCGTAGAGACCTGTTCGATAGCTTCGTCGGGCAGTTTCGAGGTGGCATGGCGCTCCAGCGCCAGCGCCATCTCTTCCGGCGTCATTCCGCAGCCGTCATCGGTTACTTCGAGGCTCGTCAGTCCACCTTCGACCAGCTTGACCGCGATCCGCGATGCCCCCGCGTCGATCGCGTTTTCGACCAGCTCCTTTAGCGCCGAAGAGGGACGCTCGACCACCTCGCCGGCGGCGATGCGATTGACAAGATTATCGGGCAGTCGACGAATTTGTGGCATGGATTATCCAGTATAGCGGCGAAGTGCCGGAAATCCGAGACAATGCGTGTCGCTTTCCCCCGCAGCTTTTACGGAAATTTTTGGCTTTCGGCGCGTAATATAGCTAAAGCACCGACACCGCTTCCCCCCGGGCGCGCGCACGCGGGGTGATTCACCCTTTGTGCAACCCCTGCAGTACACGGAAAATCGAACCAAAATGGGCTTCTGGAACAACCTCTTCAAATTCGGCGTGCAGAACATGGCGATCGACCTCGGTACCGCCAACACGCTGGTCTATGTGCAGGATCAGGGCATCGTCCTGAACGAGCCGAGCGTGGTCGCTCTTGAAACCATCAACGGCATGAAGCGCGTGAAGGCCGTTGGTGACGATGCGAAGATGATGATGGGCAAGACGCCCGATTCCATCGAAGCCATCCGCCCGCTGCGTGATGGTGTGATCGCCGACCTCGACGTTGCCGAAGAGATGATCAAGAGCTTCATCAAGAAGGTCACCGGCCGCAAGAGCCTGATGCGCTATCCGGAGATCACCATCTGCGTCCCCTCGGGTTCGACCTCGGTCGAACGTCGTGCGATCCGTGACGCCGCCTCCAACGCCGGCGCATCGCAGGTTTACTTGATTCTCGAACCCATGGCTGCGGCGATCGGAGCGGACATGCCTGTGACCGAGCCGGTCGGCTCGATGGTCGTCGACATCGGCGGCGGCACGACTGAGGTCGCGGTCCTCTCGCTCCGTGGTCTCGCCTACACCACCTCGGTCCGCACCGGCGGCGACAAGATGGACGAAGCGATCGTCAGCTATGTCCGACGACACCACAACCTGCTGATCGGCGATAGCACCGCCGAACGCATCAAGAAGGATTATGGCGTTGCCCGCCCGCCCGAAGACGGCGTTGGCGAAAGCATTACGCTGAAGGGCCGCGACCTCGTAAACGGCGTGCCCAAGGAAATCACCATCAACCAGGGTCACATTGCTGAAGCACTGAGCGAACCGATCGGTGCAATTGTAGAGGGCGTGCGTATCGCGCTCGAAAACACGGCACCGGAACTCGCGGCCGACATCGTGGACCAGGGCATTGTCCTGACCGGCGGCGGCGCACTTATTGGTGGCCTTGACGAGTACCTTCGCGACGAAACCGGCCTTCCGGTCACCATTGCGGAAGATCCGCTTTCCTGTGTCGCGATCGGCACCGGTCGGGCAATGGAAGATCCGATCTATCGCGGCGTTTTGATGACCGCATAAGGTAAGGGGGCAAGCAATGGCGCCGAGTGGCCAGCGGCGCTCCAGCTATTCCAAGCGGGCGCAGTACAATCTGTTCACCGGCTATATCCTTGCCGGGATCGGTGCCCTGCTGGGCGCCATCCTGCTTGGCCTGTCCTTTTTCCAGCCATCGCTGTTCGGAGGACCGCGAGGCGCAGCGCAGGATGCTGCCTCGCCGGCGACCGAAACCGTGGCGGCGGCGCGCACGGGATCGAAGGGCCTGTGGGATTCGATCAGTGGCTACTATCGCGCAGGATCCAAGAACGCCGAGCTACGCCGCGAGATGGAATTGGCGCGCATCCGCCTGGAAGAAGCTGAGGCCGTCCGTCAGGAGAATGTCCGCCTCAAGGGCTTGCTCGACCTGCAGGACAAGGACCGCACCCCCGTTGCGGTTGCACGTCTTGTCGGCTCCTCTTCGTCTAGCACGCGGCGTTTCGCATATCTCGGGGCCGGTTCGGATGACGGCGTTACGGTCGGCATGCCCGTTCGCAGCCCCCGTGGTGTAGTAGGGCGCATCCTGGAGACTGGCGGAAGCTCCTCGCGCGTTCTCCTCCTGACAGATAGCGAAAGCGTGCTTCCGGTCCGC
>JABDNC010000132.1 GCA_013001165.1 Erythrobacter sp. | reverse complement strand
GCGGCGAGAATATCGGGGTTCTCGGCAAGGATGAGCGCTGGCGGCGCACTGCCGCGCTTCTTCATCTTCTCGCCTGCGACATGGCGGCTCTTCCAGTCGGCGACTGCCGCAACCATGAAAGCGCAGTCGGCGGGCAGTGCGTTGCGCACTTCCTCGGCCATGTCGTCGGCGGTTTCGACATCGATGCGGTCGACGCCAATCGGGGTCGGCAGATGGACCGGACCGGTGACCAGCGTCACGCGTGCGCCAGCAGCCGCGGCCATGGCGGCAATCGCGAAGCCTTGCTTCCCGCTCGAACGGTTGGCGATGTAGCGCACCGGATCGATCGGTTCGCGCGTCGGACCTGCAGTGACGAGCACATGCTTGCCGTAGAGCGGGCGATGTTCGGGATCCTCGTCGAAGATCGCCTGGCCGTAAAGCGGATCGGCTTCGAGCGGGTGCTCCGCTTCGAGCATTTCGACCTCTTCGGGGATCGGCTGCGCGACGGCGCGCTTGTCCTTCTTTCCGACCTCGTGGTTGATCGCTTCCTTGTCGGTCGGCGGAGCCGCAGCCGCGCCGCCCTTCTTGGCGAGCAATCCGCCCATGTCGGGCACGAAATCGGGATCGTGTTCGGGTTCGTCCCCGTCGAACTCGGCTTCCTGGAAATCTTTTTCAAGGTCTTCGAGCTCTTCGAATTCCTCGTCGATTTCCTTCTGGCTGCGCTTTGCAGTCGAACGCGGGATGATCGCGCTGAGCAGGCTGCCGAGGCCGGAGCGTGCCGAGAGGTCTTCTTCCTCCTCTTCGGGCTCTTCGACCTCTTCTTCGAAATCGTCCTCCAGCACCTTCAGCTCTTGCGCTTCCTCATTCGCAGAAGGGGGAGCCAGCGCAGGCGCGGGTGCGGCCAGTTCGGGTACGTCGATGTCGAGATCGAGCGTTTCGGCGATCTTGCGCAGGATGGCGGCGGGCTCGGGCAGGCGGCCGGGGCCGAATTCGCCGCAGGCCATCGCGCCTTCGTCCGGGTCCATCACGGTGACGCCGGCCTGGCGCAGCCATTCGGTGTTTCGCTGCGTGGCCGAATGCTCCCACATCCGCACGTTCATCGCCGGAACGGTGACGACAGGCTTGTCGGTCGCGAGGATCAGCGTGGTGGCAAGATCGTCGGCAATACCGGCAGCCATCTTGGCAAGGATATCCGCCGTAGCCGGGCACACGACCACGAGGTCGGCCTGCCGCGACAGCTGGATGTGCCCCATCTCGACCTCGTCCTTGAGATCGAAGAGCGAGGTGTAGACCTTGTTTTCGCTCAAGGCGGCCAGCGCCATCGGCGTGACGAACTGCTGCCCGCCCTCGGTCAGGACACAGGTGACATCGCCGCCCGCTTTCCTGATCAGGCGCACGAGTTCACAGCTCTTGTAGGCGGCGATACCGCCACCGATCACGAGCAGGATTTTGGGGCCGCTCACGTGACGGTCCTCCTGACTGGAATCATGCGCGGCTTTGCCCGCGCGGATCGGTTGGTGCATTCCCATTGCGTCATCGATGCGCTTGCTAGCGCCCCCTGTCCGTCATTGCCAGCGCGCATCGCGCACTCGTTTGCAGCCTCCTCCTTGCCAGCCTATGGTGAAGAAATCGGAAACGGGGGAATTTTCATCATGCATTTCATACTGGCAGCTCTGCTGGCGCTGGGCGCCCTGCTCGACCTGGCATTGGGCGCGAGCTTCTTCGTCGACCCCGCCACGGCAGGCATCGACTTCGGCCTCCAGTCACCCACGCCGATGGGCCTGTCCGCAATGCGCGGCGATTTCGCTGCCTTCTTCTGGGTGGCGGCAATCAGCATGGGGATCGGTGCGTGGAAGCGGCGCGCAGACGTTCTCTGGCCCGCGCTCGCGCTGTTTGCGATCGCCTTTACCGGACGGTTGGTGAACCTGTTCGTGGTCGGAGACTATGACGGGTGGTGGCAGCCCATGACGGTCGAAGCGCTGCACGTCATCGTGATCGCGCTGGCGATCAAGACCTTCCCGTGGAACGGAACTAGCCCAGCAGCCCCTGCGTAACCGCGAACCAGACCGCTCCGCCACCGGCGGCAAAGGTGACGAGGTAGCGCAGCCAGCTGCGCTCCTTCTTCACGCGGCGTTCCCACATCAGTTCCACCTCGGGTAGCGGCGGCGGCTCGGGCGCGCCGCCCTTGGCCGGGAAGCGGTCTTCGATGCGGCGCACGAGGTCGGGGATGCGCAGCAGCGTTTCCGTATCCTCGCGGATACGGTCGGCAATCGCAGCTTCCGGCCCCAGTTCGTCACGGATCCAGCCGCGCACATAGGGCGCGGATACGTCCCACATGTTGATCTTCGGATTGAGCTGCGTGGCGATGCCTTCGACCATCACCATGGTCTTCTGCAGCAGCAGCAGGTGCGGCTGCGTCTGCATGTCGAAATCGCGCGTAATGGCGAACAGCCCGTCGAGCATTTGGCCGACCGAAAGCTCGCTCACCGGCTTGCCGCGCATCGGTTCGCCCACGGCCCTCAGCGCCGTCGCGAACTCGTCGACATTGTGATAGCTCGGCACATATTGCGCCTCGAAATGGATTTCGGCGACGCGTTTGTAGTTGCCCGTCGTCAGGCCGTAGAGAATTTCCGCCAGCCACA
>JABDNC010000075.1 GCA_013001165.1 Erythrobacter sp. | reverse complement strand
TTCCAACACCTGCCATTGGCGGTGTCGGCATCATCGACGATTACGATCACATGATGACCATGCCGTTCAAGGCCGAGGGCGAGGCCATCTACCTCATCCACGCCGAGGAATGGGCGACCGCCGATCCGGAACGTTCGCACCTCGGCAAGTCGCTGTGGCTTTCGGAAATCCATGGCCGCGACGAAGGCCGCACCCCGCCGACCGACCTCACGGTCGAAAAGAACGCGGGAAAGATCATCCTCCAACTGATCGCCGACGGTCTGGTCAGCGCAGTCCACGACGTCTCCGACGGCGGCCTCGCCATTGCCCTTGCCGAAATGGCGATGGCGGGCGGTATCGGCGCCGAGGTCGAGTGGAACGAGGAATATTCGAAGGCTGCATGGTGGTTCGGTGAAGACCAGGGCCGCTATGTCGTGACCGTCCCCGATACGCAGGCGCTCAACGAAGCACTCGCCAAGGGCACCGAGAACGACGAGACTGCCTCGATCGGCTTCCGCCGCATCGGCAAGACCGGCGGGACCACGCTGTTCGGCAAGTCGATCGACGAGATGCGCAGCGCACACCGCAGCTTCTTCGACGAATGGATGGAAGCCTGAGGCATAGCTGATGGCGATGCTCCAGTTCGCGCTGCATTACGGCGCGCATTGGCTCGCCCCGTTCCTCGTCGTGCGGCTGCTGTGGGCCGAGAACTGGCTGCGCGCCGGGCTCGTGATGCTCGCCGCGAACCTGATCGATCTCGACCACCTCCTGGCCGATCCGATATTCGATCCAAACCGCTGCAGCATCGGGTTCCACCCGCTGCACGGAACTATCGCGGCGCTGGTATACGCTGCCATGCTTCTGGTCCCGCGTTGGTGGGTTCGCGCCTTCGGGCTTGGTGCGCTATGGCATCTCGCGGTCGATTGGGGCGATTGCATGATGCAGGGCTGGATTTGAGATAATGAGTACAGGCTATTCGGGCACACCGCTCGCCAAGAAGCTCAACCTGCGCGACGGGCAGCGCGTGTGGTTCGACGCCATGCCCGAAGACGTGATCGACGAGATCGACGAATATGCGCTGGAGCTGACCTTCGTTAGCGGACCGGAAGACAATCCCGATGCGAGCCACATTTTCGTGACCGAGCGTGCGCCGCTCGAACAGAAGCTCGCCGCGCTTCGCGATACGATGGCGAAGGATGGTCACGTCTGGGTGAGCTGGCCCAAGAAGGCATCGGGCGTACCCAGCGAGATCACCGAGGATACGATCCGCGAGGTCGCGCTGCCGATGGGGCTGGTCGATACCAAAGTGTGCGCGGTCGACGAGACCTGGTCTGGTCTCAAGCTGGTGATCCGCAAGGAACTGCGCTGAAGAGTCAGGCTGCCTGCGCTTCGGGAGGCATGAAGTCGTCCTCGGAGAGACCTTCGCTCTTCATGATCTCAAGGCACTGGAAGTAAGTCATCGGACGGCCCACGCCGAGCCGTTCGCGTGCGGCATTCAAGTCTTCGCGCATGACCTTTTCGACATCCATATGCGCCAGCTTGCGCGCTGCCTTGCCGAGCCGCCGCCCTTCATTGATTGCGGCGAAGATCGGCGCGCTGGTGCCGGTTTCCTTCTTAATCTGGCGCGCACCTGCATACGCAATGAAGAGGATCCCAGGATTGTGGTTCTGTTCGTAGCTGAAGCCAAGAAGTGAGGCTTCACCCAACGCGTCGCGCCCATATCCGGTCAGGATGTGGAACAGGTCGTGCGTATCGCGCAGGCGGTTGAAGTACCATTCGGTCAGGTCTTCGTACCGCTTTTCGGGCGGGAGAAATTTATGGCTTTCCGCGACCAGTCCTGCGGCGGACAAGCCCTCGCGTTTCATGAATGCCATGTAGGTTGCCGCCACGGTCTCCGGACCGCAATCTGCCCAGCGATCGTGATCGTCGAGCATCGCGGGAATGTCCGTTTCTTCGTCCAAGAAACGCTGGCCCTCATCCGATGCGATAAAATCCCAGCCCTGCTGGTGGCTGCGCTTGCCCTTCATCGATTCGATGATGTGAAAGACCTGCGCGGTATCTTCCTTGTCGGCGACGAGCTTGCGGAAATGCTGCCACGCCTTGATTGGCCGCATACGACTGGTCTTGCGGGCGGTATGCACGAGAGGGAGATCGACTTGGGACATGACTCAGCTCCGTAGTTCATGGCAACTTACATAAGTGTAAATAGCCTGTCCATCTTGCGGTTCCGCTCCCGCAGTTTAGGAGAGCGGGCCATGAGAGAGCACGACACAGTTCCCTATAGGCTGGAGCGCCTTCCAGAAGCCGAATCCATCCAGCGCGCGCAGGCGATGCGGGACCGGTTAAAGGAGCGCCGCACCTGCCGCTATTTCTCGACTGAGCCAGTCCCGCGCGAAGTCATCGAAGCCGCGATCGAGGCGGCCGGAACCGCGCCCAATGGTGCGAACCACCAGCCGTGGCATTTCGCCGTAGTGTCATCGCCGGACAAGAAGAAGGCGATCCGCGAGGCAGCCGAAGCCGAGGAACGCAACTTTTATGCCGGCAAGGCGAGCGACGAATGGCTCGAAGCCCTCGCCCCGCTCGGCACGGATGACGAGAAGCCCTTCCTCGAAACCGCGCCGTGGCTGGTCGTCGTGTTCGCACAGCGCAAGGGCGGCATCGAGGAAGACGGCAAGACGCAGAACTATTACGTCAACGAGAGCGTCGGCATCGCCTGCGGCATGCTGATCTCGACCCTGCACGAAGCCGGTCTCGCGACGCTGACGCACACGCCCTCACCCATGGGTTTCCTGCGCGAGCTTTGCGGCAGGCCCGAATACGAAAAGCCGCTGATGGTGGTCGTGGTCGGTCATCCTGCCGAGGATGCGACAGTGCCTTTGCATGCTCTTGAAAAGAAACCGCTGGAAATGATTTCCAGCTGGCTGTGACCTAGGCCCTTGGCGCCAGAAGGTCGTAGGGATCGATGCCCTCGGTTCGCCAGACGCTGTGGCAGCGTGCGTAAAAGCGGGGCCGCGCGATGCCCAGGGCTTCGCGTGCATCCTCGAGATTGAGTTCGAGGAGCTCGCGGATCGACAGCTGCACCAGCGGCGGGCAATTGCGCCCCAGCATCTGCGCCTCACGCACTGCGCGCATGACAGGCGCAATGCTCCTTACCTGCTTCTTCATGTTGACCGCACCGGCATAGCCCAGCAGCAAGTGCCCGTGGCTCGGGCTCTGGCCGTGCGTGAACAGGAGCACGCATTGCTCGCCCAGCACATCGCGGCCGTAGCCGGTCAGGACATGCATGAGATCGTGCGTGTCGCGCTGGCGAAAACCGAACCATTCGATCAGGTCGCCGTATCTCGGGCGCCCCATCTTGTCCGCTTCGGCGACGAGACCGGCGGCCGTCAGCCCTTCGCTTTCCATGAAATCGCAATAGGCATGCGCCACCGATCCCTTCGGCGTCTTGCGAAGCGTATCATGATCGTCGAGCAGGTCGGGCAAATAGCCCTCGTCCATGCGCAGGCGTTCACCGCGTTCGCTCAACGTCAGCGAGCGTGCGCGCGGGATAAAGCTTTTCGACGGCAGCGCGTCATAGATATGGAAGACCTGTTCGGTATCTTCCTTGTCCTTGATCAGCTCGCGAAAGTGACGCAGCGCGCGGCGGACACTACGCTTGGGGACCGGACGAGCGGGATCGCAGAATAGCGTTCCGTCACGCGCGCATTCCGCGCCTTCCTCGATCCTGATCGAATTGCCCTGCATCTTCGTCTGTGCCTTTTGTTCAACACAGAGTACGCATTTCTATTCGAAACCGATTGTAAGCAGCCGTCAAAAAGCCGGCAATTAGGTACTAACCCTCGACCCAGTCGCTACGCGGAACCCCGAGAAGAGACAGGATCGCGGTCAAGTCTTCGCTGGCGATGCGACCGTTGGCCGCATCACGCGCCTTGGGCTTTGCACGATAGGCGATACCGTAGTCCGCAGCCTCGATCATCGGAATGTCGTTCGCGCCATCGCCCGTGGCGAGGACGCGGGCACCCTCGCCGAGACTCGCCCGCTCCTCGATAAGTGTCGCGAGCTTGGTCGACGCATCGCTGACGGGGCCGGCGAGCTGGCCGGTTAAGTGCCCGTTGGCCACCGCAAGGCGATTGCCCACTACGCGCTCGAAGCCCAGCTGTTCGGCAACACGGTCTGCGAAATGGTGGAAACCGCCGGTGACGAGGACGGTACGACATCCTTTCGTCTTTAACGTCTGCACCAGTGTGCGCGCGCCGGGAACCGGAGCAATACGTTCGGTCAGGCAATTATCGATGGCACGTTCTCCAAGACCTTCTAGCAGGCCGACGCGTTCGCGAAGCGCACTTTCGAATTCCAATTCGCCGCGCATCGCGCGTTCGGTGATGTCCGCCACCTTTTCCTTGATGCCGGCAAAGTCGGCGAGCTCGTCGATGCACTCCTGGCCGATCATGGTGGAATCCATGTCGGACACAAAGAGGCGCGGGATTTCGATGTCGTGATCGGCCACCAGCATGTCGATATCGCCGAAGTGCCCGGCGAGGATCGCTGCAGCCTGCTTGCGATCGCCATGCGGCATCGAGATCTGCAACACGTCACCACAAAAATCGAGCATCGTTGCGGCCGCAACGGGCATCCCTGCCGCATCGAGCGCCTTGCTGGCCGCATCGAGGCGGGTTTCCAGACCGGTCGCCTCTGCTATCAGCCGGGCGATGAGCATTGATAATTCCCCTGAATTGCCACCACTGGCGCTCATTGCAGGGCCGACCGCGAGCGGCAAGAGCGATCTCGCCGTGCGGCTGGCACAACGCCTTGAAGAGCAAGGCCGTCGGGCAGTCGTGATCAATGCAGACAGCGCGCAGGTCTATGCCGACCTGCGGGTCCTGTCCGCCAGGCCTAGCGAGAAAGAAATGGGCGGCATCGAACACCGCCTGTTCGGGGACTGGGACGGTGCAACCGCATGCTCCGCAGCCGATTGGGCCGAGGCTGCAAAGCGCGAGATCGCGGAGCTGCACAATGATGGCGCGTTGCCGATCCTGTGCGGCGGGACAGGGCTCTATATGCGCACCCTGCTCGAAGGAATCGCGCCGGTACCCCAGATCGATCCGGCTGTCCGCGACGAGGTGCGCGCCCTGTCGCAAGGCGAAGCCCGCGCAGCGCTGGAAGCAGAGGATCCGGAAGCTGCCAGCCGCCTCGCCCCTGCCGACGCATCGCGCACGTCGCGCGCCCTGGAAGTGGTGCGCTCGACCGGGCGGACGCTCAAGGACTGGCAGGCGCGCAAGACAGGCGGCATCGGTGATGCGGTTTCACTTTATCCGTTGGTGCTGCTGCCCGAACGTGAATGGCTCTACGAGCGGTGCGACAGGCGTTTCGTGATGATGCTGAACCGTGGCGCCGTGGAAGAAGTCGAGGCGCTCCTCGCCCGCAATCTCGACCCCAGCTTGCCCGTGATGCGTGCCATCGGAGTTCCGGAGATATCCGCCCTCCTCCAAGGCGAACTATCGCGCGATCAAGCCATCGTCGCTGGCCAGACGGCCACGCGGCGCTACGCAAAACGACAGTATACCTGGTTCAGGCACCAGCCGCCGGGATCGTGGCCTCGCGATGATAACAAAACTATCGATGAATACGATATTTTTGTTTCTTTATTGCGCAAGAGCGGTTGACAGAACACCTTTCGTTTCTCATACGGAAGGTCCAGTCGGCCCGGCGCTACGACCCCAGCGCCGGGCCGATTTGTGCCTAAGTACGGAGAAAACAGTGTCGGAAGAGCGCAGCGGAGCTGCCATATTGATCGAATGCCTTAAGCGGCAGGGCGTCGAATTCGTATTCGGTTATCCCGGCGGTGCGGTTCTGCCGATCTATGACGAACTCTTTGCTGACAGTGACATCCGCCACATCCTTGTCCGCCACGAGGCAGGCGCGGCGCATGCGGCGGAAGGTTATGCCCGCTCGACCGGCAAGCCGGGCGTGGTGCTCGTCACCAGTGGGCCCGGTGCCACCAATGCGGTGACCGGTATTGCCGACGCCTACATGGATTCGATCCCCATGGTGGTAATCACCGGGCAGGTGCCGACAGGCTTGATCGGCACGGATGCCTTCCAGGAAGCCGACACCGTTGGCCTCACCCGCCACTGCTCGAAGCACAACTACCTCGTGAAGGACCCCGAGCGGCTGCGCGCTACGATCGAGGAAGCCTTCCGCATCGCCACCACCGGTCGCCCCGGTCCAGTAGTCGTCGACATTCCCAAGGACGTGCAAATCGCCTTGGCCGAGTGGAACGAGCAGGACGAAGCCCCCCTTCCCTCGCACCGCTACCAGCCGCGCATGGTCGGCGCTGCCGACGAAATCGCCGAAGCGGTCCAGATGCTCGCTGCGGCGGAGCGCCCCGTCTTCTATACAGGCGGGGGCGTGATCAACGCCGGCCCGCACGCGAGCGACCTACTCCGCAAGCTGCAGCATGCGACCGGCGCTCCGGTGACCAGCACGCTGATGGGCCTCGGCGCGTTTCCGGCAGACCATCCCGACTGGCTCGGCATGCTGGGCATGCACGGCACCTATGAAGCGAATATGGCGATGAACCGCGCCGATCTGATCGTTGCCATCGGCTCGCGCTTCGATGACCGTGTGACCGGCAGGCTCGACGCTTTCGCTCCGCAGGCGAAGAAGATTCATATCGATATCGACCGCGCTCAGATCAACAAGATCGTGCCAGTCGACCTCGGGATTGTCGGCGATTGCGGCCACGTGCTCGAGCAGCTCCTTGATGGCTGGGGCGACCGCAAGGGCCGCGACCTCAGCGAATGGAATGCACGCATCCTCGGCTGGAAAGCTCGCGACTGCCTCGCCTATCCGGAACGCAGCGACCTCATCATGCCGCAGAAGAGCATCGAACGGCTCTTCGCGCTGACGAAGGACCGCGATCCGATCATCACGACCGAAGTCGGCCAGCACCAGATGTGGGCCGCGCAATATTTCGGCTTCATGGGGCCGAACAAGTGGCTGACCAGCGGCGGTCTCGGCACGATGGGTTACGGTCTGCCTGCCGCCATAGGCGCGCAGCTGGGCAACCCTGACAGCCTCGTGATCGATGTCGCAGGTGAGGCGAGCATTCAGATGAACATTCAGGAGCTTGGCACGGCGAGCCAGTTCCGCCTGCCGGTGAAGGTCTTCATCCTCAATAACGAGTATATGGGAATGGTCCGCCAGTGGCAGGAACTGACCTATGAAAGCCGCTATTCTAATTCCTATTCGGACAGCCTGCCTGACTTCGTGAAGCTCGCCGAAGCCTACGGCTGGAAGGGTATCCGCATCGAGGACGAAAGCCAGCTCGACGCAGGTATCGAAGCCATGCTCGCCCATGACGGGCCAGTGATCGTCGATTGCATGGTAGCGAAAGAAGCGAACTGCTTCCCCATGATCCCGAGCGGCGCGGCGCATACCGAAATGCTGCTCTACGGCGACCAGGTGGGCGGCACGATGGACGATGAAGCGAAGGCACTGGTTTGATGGTTATCTCGAAGGAACTCCCTCAGGATCTCGCCGCCAAGGCGAAGCGCCGCAACTGGTACGCTCGTCAGGATGCTGAGCAGTTGCTCGACTGGATCGAGGAGACCGGCCAGCGCTTCCTCGGTGTCGACGTCGCGCAGACGCAGGATGACGGCAGTTGGCTGCTGATCGACGAAGGTCTCGACCTCGCTCGACAGACCGACAATTTTGAGGCCGTGCGCCGTGGGCGCCAATTCATTACCGAATATGACCGCGAAGGACGAATGTTCGCGCCTGTCTGGCAGGATCGCGGCGAATGAAAATCGCCCAGCAATCCAGCGAGCGACACGTCCTCAACGTGATCGTCGACAACGAGGCGGGTATCCTTGCGAAGATATCCGGCCTCTTCACCGCACGCGGCTACAACATCGACAGCCTTACCGTGGCGGACATTTCGGAAGACCACGCGATCAGCCGGATAACCATCGTGACCAAGGGGCCGGAGCCGGTGATCGACCAGATCCGCGCCCAGCTCGAACGGCTGGTGCCGGTGCACCGCGTGATCGACCTCACCGAAAGCGGCGCGCATGTCGAACGCGAGCTGGCACTGGTAAAGGTCGCCGGAAAGGGAGACGCGCGCGTCGAGGCGCTGCGCATCGCAGAGCTCTTCCGCGCCAATGTCGTCGACACAACCACCGAAAGCTTCGTGTTCGAGCTGACCGGCTCACCCGACAAGGTGGACAGTTTCATCGCCCTGATGCGCGAACTTGGCCTCGTCGAGGTCGGCCGCTCGGGGATCGTGGGTATGATGCGCGGGCCGACTGCCGAGTAGCGGTCCGCAGAACTAGAACGAGGGAATTCATGCAAGTCTATTACGATGCCGATTGCGACCAGCAGCTGATCAAGGACAAGAAGGTCGCTATCGTCGGCTATGGCAGCCAGGGTCATGCTCACGCCCAGAACCTGCGCGACAGCGGGGTCGGCGAGGTCGTCATCGCGCTGCGCGAAGGCTCGGCCACGGCGAAGAAGGCGGAAGGTGCTGGCTTCACCGTGAAGACCGTGGCGGAAGCTGCCGAATGGGCCGACGTGCTCATGATCCTCGCGCCCGACGAGCACCAAGCTTCGATCTACGCTGGCGAGATAGCGGGCAAGATGAAGCCGGGTAGCGCCCTCGCCTTCGCCCACGGCCTCAATGTCCATTTCGGCCTGATCGATCCCCCCGCCGACGTCGACGTGATCATGATCGCGCCCAAGGGCCCGGGCCACACCGTGCGCGGCGAATACATTAAGGGCGGCGGCGTGCCCTGCCTCATCGCGGTCCACCAGGAGAGTAACCAGTCGGGCGGCAACGGCTTCGCCAAACAGCTCGCCCTTTCCTATGCGAGCGCCGTCGGCGGCGGCCGCTCGGGCATCATCGAAACCGATTTCAAGGAAGAGTGCGAAACCGACCTCTTCGGCGAACAGGCGGTGCTGTGCGGGGGGATCACCCACCTCATCCAGGCCGGTTTCGAAACGCTGGTCGAGGCCGGATACGCGCCCGAGATGGCCTATTTCGAGTGCCTCCACGAGACCAAGCTGATCGTCGACCTGCTCTATGAAGGCGGCATCGCCAACATGCGTTATTCGATTTCGAACACCGCCGAATACGGCGACATCAAGACCGGCCCGCGCATCATCACGAACGAGACCAAGGCCGAAATGGGCCGTGTTCTCAAGGACATCCAGTCGGGTCGCTTCGTTAAGGACTTCGTGCTCGACAACCAGGCCGGCCAGCCCGAACTCAAGGCCAGCCGCAAGGCCGCTGCCGCGCACCCGATCGAAAAAACCGGCGCCCAGCTTCGCGCAATGATGCCCTGGATCGGCGCCAACAAGCTGGTCGACAAGGACAAGAACTGAGCTAGGGTCGCGCTCATGGAGGAGAGACCATGGGCGCACCCGACCAACTGAAATTCCAGTGCAAATGCGGTTCGGTGCGCGGTGTCGTGGAGCATGCGAGGCCCGACGAAGGCGATTTCGTCGTCTGCCACTGCAGCGATTGCCAGGCGCTTCCTGCGTTTCTCGGGGCGGCGGACCGGATACTCGATGAACATGGCGGAACCGCGCTCTACCAGTCGCGATGTGCGCGGCTGATCCTCCGTGAAGGGAAAGAGAAACTCACTGGTCTTCACCTGACGGAAAAACCGACCTTGCGCTGGTACGCATCGTGCTGTGACACACCGATGTTCAACACATATGCGAACGGGCGCATCCCCTACGTGACCACGCTTCTCGCCAATTGCGAGGCTGCCGATCGCGAGCGTCTGGGCAAGCCGCTTGGCCACCTCTTCCTCGGCGACGCGACGGGCGATACGTCAGGCCTGGAGCCGCTTTCGATCGGCAGGCTCATGCGCCGCTTCTTCATGCGCATGGTGAAGGATTACTTCTCCGGCGACCGCAGGCGCAATCCGCTGTTCGACAGCGAGACGCTCGAGCCGATCACGCCGCCTCGCAGGCTTTCTCCGCAGGAACGCGAGAGCATCACGAGATGAAACGAAAAGGCTGTCGACAAGCTCGCAATCGCGCTGCATGTCTTGGCGCATGACGGGGGAAATGGATCGCAACAAGTTGCTCTACGTCCTGTGCGGCGTCGCATTCCTCGTGGTCATGTTCAATCTGCTCACACAGGGCCGCGCGCCCGCCCGTGAGCGCGTGGTGAGCATGACCGAGTTGACGGCTTATGCGAGGAAGACCCTGTCCGATATCCAGGGTCGCTCGATCCGCAACAACCAGGAATATTGCGGCGTCATTTTCGAGGATGAGGAAGGCAACCTCCAGACCTCGACCATCTATCCGGGCGGACGGGCCGAGTGCGCCTTCGATTGGGGCGTACCGCTGGGCTTTCACGTGGTCGCCAGCTTCCATTCGCATGGCGGGGTGGATGCGGAGTATGCCTCGGAAATCCCGTCCAGCCTCGACCTCGCGACCGATATCGATGCGCGGATCGACGGATTCGTCGGCACGCCGGGTGGGCGTATCTGGCACAACCAGTGGCAAGCGGAAGCAACCGAGCAGATTTGCGGCGAAGGATGCCTCGAACAAGACTCGCGTTATGAAACGCTGAAGCGGATGACGTCGAACCGAGGACGCATCGCAACCCGCTATACGATAGACCAGCTCAACGCGATATTCGGCACCAGGGGCCCATGAAATTATCTGACTGCCACAATAT
>JABDNC010000070.1 GCA_013001165.1 Erythrobacter sp. | reverse complement strand
CGACCTGCTCGAATGGTGGCACGAGATGGTCGAGATCCCCTCGGTCGCAATCGGCGGGATCACGCCGGAAAATTGCCGGCCGCTGATCGACGCCGGCGCCGACTTCCTTGCGGTGTCGGGCGCGGTTTGGGGCGGCGACGAAGTTGCTGCAGTCAAGGCCTTCACCGACGCAATGGCGTGAAGTGGCTCAGGCGCCTCGGCCTAGCGCTGATGCTTTGGCTGGTCGGAATTTCGGCGCTGATAGCGCTCGGGCCGGCTGAACATCCCGAGCAAAGCGGTAATGTCGCGATCGTTCTTGGTGCTGCCGTCGACGATGCAGAGCCCAGCCCGGTCTTCGCGGCGCGGCTGGATCACGCGATAGAGCTTTACGAAAGCGGCAAGGTCGAGAGACTACTGCTGACCGGTGCGCGGTCGGCGGAGGACAGTCTTTCCGAGGCGGAGGCGGGCAAGCGATACGCCATGGCACGAGGCATTCGGGAAGAGGCGATCCTTATGGAGGAGAATTCCCGCACGACCTTTCAGAACCTCACCGAGGCCCGCGCAGTCATGGAACGCGGGGAAATCGGTACCGCGATCATAGTGTCCGACCCGCTACACCTGTGGCGCGCCATGCGAATGGCGGATCGTCTCGACATAGACGCGTCTGCTTCGGCAGCCACGGAAACGCGCTATCGCAGCTGGTCGACGCAGTTGCCCTTCCTCCTGCGCGAAACCTATTTCGTCCATCATTTCTGGCTCTTCGGCGAATAGGTGGGCCCCGCATCCGGAGCAAATCGCCTCGGCGTGAGTTCTCATTCCTGTACGGGGCGGGTCGCCTCCCCGAAATTCAGGAGAGGTCCCCAATGCGCAACCTTCTATTCGTCGCGGTTTCTTCGCTGGCGCTCGTCGCCTGCGGCACCAATGATGCCGAAGAAAACACCGACACCACGACCGCACAGGCTGAGCCTGCCGAAGATTACGGCTACGAGACCTACGACGAGGATAATCTCGCCGACACAATGGCCTCGAATGACGATGCGCAGGGCATGGGCGACAGCGTTGCGCGTGAAGACCAGGATATTCCGGACAGTCAGGATCGCCCGATCATGCAGGCGCAAGTCGTGCTCGATCGTATCGGTTTCGGTCCCGGCGTCATCGACGGCAAGATGGGCATGAGCACCGAGAATGCCTTGAACGGTTTTCAGGAAGCCAACGGTCTCGATGTGACCGGCCAACTGGACGAAGCGACCAAGACCGCGCTCTCCGACTGGGATTCGATCCCCGCAACGCGCGTCGTGACGATTCCCGTAAGCTGGGGCGATGCCGAATACCGCAGCATCCCTGAAGAGACGGCAGCCAAGGCCGAAATGGAATCCTTGGGATATCGCTCGCTCGACGAGCGTCTGGCGGAACGATTTCATACGACTGTCGACGTCCTGAAAGAGCTTAATCCCGGCGGACAACCGGCTGGGGCATCCGAAGATGACGGGCCCAATTCACAAGCGACACCGACACCCGATGTAGAGCGACCCGACGGCGAGGAACCCAGCTATTTCCAGGCCGGTCAGCAAATCCGCGTACCCAACATTGGCGGCGACCGGATCGAGAAAGGCAAGATCGGCGATCGCAACTGGCAGCGTACGCTCGCCAGCCTTGGTGTCGGTAGCGACCAGCCTGAAGTCAATCGCATTGTCGTCAGCAAGGCCGGCAAGACGCTGAAAGCCTATCAGGGAGACAAGCTCGTCGCATTGTTCACCGTCAGCTCGGGCTCGAGCGAATTTCCGCTGCCGCTGGGCGAGTGGGACATCTTGGGCGAGGCTTACAATCCGCCTTACAGCTACGACCCCAAGGTCCTGTCCGGAGGCAAGGAAGACGGGAAAGAATACATGCTCCCGCCCGGTCCGAATTCGCCCGTCGGCGTGATCTGGATCGACCTGTCGAAAGAACATTACGGCATCCACGGCACGCCCGAACCCGAAACCATCGGACGCGCGCAGTCGAGCGGCTGTGTTCGCCTGACCAATTGGGACGCTGCCCGGCTTGCAGGAATGGTCTCTCAGTCGACGCAGGTGATTTTCGAGGCCTGAGAGGCTAGGGAGGGGATATGAACTTCGTCGACAGATTGCTCACCATCGTCATTACCGCCACGATCACCAGCGCGATCTGGATCGTGGCAGGCGGATCGCTCATCGAAAACGCGACCGCCGACAGCCAGCGCGAGGCGACCCGACCGGCCGAAGCTGCTCCGAGCCCGTCGCCAAGTGAGACCGCGTCGGGCGTTGCAGATTTATCGTCGGATGCACCGGAGGCGGCCATACTCGATACATCCGAGGTGTCTGCGCCGAGCGATGAACAGACGCGCCAGCTGATGATCCCGGTCAAGAATATCAGGGCGAGCGATCTCTCCGACACCTACAGCGATTCGCGCGCTGGCGGACAGCGGCTGCACGAAGCGATCGACATCATGGCACCCAAGGGTACCAGCGTGGTCGCAGCAGCGCCCGGTACGGTCGAAAAGCTGTTCCGGTCGGATGCTGGCGGGCTGACCATCTATGTGCGCTCACCCGACCGCCAGACGATCCATTATTACGCCCATCTGGACGAATATGCCCAAGGGTTGAAGGAAGGGCAGAAGATCCGCCGCGGCCAGCGACTGGGCACGGTCGGGTCATCGGGCAACGCTTCGGATGAGGCGCCGCATCTCCATTTCGCTATCCTGCAGACCTCGGCCGATGCGGAATGGTGGGAGCCCGCCAATGCGGTCAATCCCTATCCGCTGCTGACCCAGCGTTAGTCGCGGACCGGGCCTGCGCGGTGGCAACGCAGGCGGCCAAGCTTGCCGTCCTTGCCGAATTCCTGAAGCAGCCCGGAAGATACGCGCATCATCTGGTGGCCTTTCAGCGGGCCGCGGGTGAAGGTCACGCGGCGACCTTCGAGGAGGTAGGTGCCAGCGCCCTTGTCGGTCGTGTAGCTGGATGCGCCGGTAATCGAGAAGCCATGACCCTCGACCTCGTTCCACGCAGCGCCATCGGCAACCCCCGGCAGCGCGCACACATATTCGCCCTGCGGCAACAGGCCGAGGCGCCCCTGCGCGAGCGAAGGCGTAGCGGCGAGAACCGCAGCTGCCAGTATTGCGTAACGAACCGGTTTCATGTCTTACCCTCCAGTCACCTGATATAGGGGCGAGGGGTGAAAATTTCCACCGCCTTGCCGTGCGACCCGCCAGCCTGTAAGGCGCGCTCCACACGGCCACTGGCAAGCAGTGGCGCTCTTTCACATCGAGGCATATTCCCATGAAGATCAGCGGCGTGGACATCCGTCCGGGCAACATCATCGAATACGAAGGCGGCATCTGGAAAGTCGCCAAGATCCAGCACACCCAGCCCGGCAAGGGCGGTGCGTACATGCAGGTCGAGATGAAGAACCTTCAAGACGGCCGCAAGACCAACGTCCGCTTCCGCAGTGCCGACACGGTCGAGAAGGTGCGCCTGGATACGCAGGACTACCAGTTCCTCTACGAAGACGGCGACATGCTCGTCTTCATGGACCAGAACACCTACGAGCAAATAAACCTGCCGAGCGACCTGCTCGGCGATGCACGTCCGTTCTTGCAAGACGGCATGCAGGTTAAGCTGGAACTGTGGGAAGAAAAGCCCATTTCGGTCGAACTGCCCGCCCAGATCGAAGCCGAAATCGTCGAGGCCGATGCCGTGGTGAAGGGCCAGACCGCTTCGTCCAGCTACAAGCCTGCCGTGCTCGACAATGGCGTGCGCATCATGGTTCCGCCGCATATCGAAAGCGGCACGCGCATCGTGGTCGACGTTTACGAGCAGACCTACGTCGGCAAAGCCAGCTAAGCATCGACAAGCAAAAGGGTCGCAACCATGGGCAAATCCATCGCCAGCCGCTTCGATAACATCAATATCGCCAAGAGCACCCTGCGTGCCGTCATCATCAACGATGACGAGCTGACGCTGGAGATGGATTTCTGCCTCGAGCCCGAGCACGAGGATTACGAGCAACCTTTGGAAGGCGAGGACTGCTGCTGGCATCCCGGCCTGCTGAAGTTCGCCGGGATCAGCAAGCTCCAGCTCGACCGCCGCGATGTTGCGGGCGAAAAGATGCAGCGCCGCTTCGCGATCGAGACATTCAACATCGAAGGCACCAAGTTCGACATGGCCTGCGAGTGGGGCGACATCCACCTCCAGGCCCGTTCGATCCGCGTCCTCACCGAGTAACCGAGTAAGAGACTATAATGGCCGCAATTTCCGGACTGATCCGCGTAATGGAAAAGGCCGCCCGCAAGGCGGGTGGACGCCTGCGCCGCGACTTTGGCGAAATCGAACACCTGCAGGCGAGCCGCAAGGGCCCTGCCGATTTCGTATCGAAGGCAGACCTTCGCGCCGAGCGCACGATTTATGACGAGCTTCTCGCCGCACGTCCCGACTGGGGCTTCGAAATGGAAGAAGCCGGAACGATCGAAGGTGCCGACGGCATGCCGCGTTGGATCGTCGACCCGCTCGACGGTACCAGCAACTTCCTCCACGGCATCCCGCACTTCGCGATCAGCATCGCCGTGCAGGAACGCAAACTGGGCAGCGACGACTGGGGCGATGTCACCGCCGCGGTCGTATACAATCCCGTCACCGACGAAACGTTCTGGGCAGAGAAGAGCCGCGGCGCATGGCTGCACGACGGGCGCCTGCGCGTCTCGTCGCGCCGCAATCCGTCCGAAGCGCTGATTGCTACCGGCATTCCCTTCGCGGGCCACGGCGATTTTGCCGAATGGTCGAAGATCTTCAACGCGATCGGTCCCCACGTGGCGGGCATCCGCCGCTTCGGCGCAGCTTCGCTCGACCTCGCATGGCTTGCAGCCGGCCGTTACGACGGTTTCTGGGAAAGCGGCCTCAACGATTGGGATACCGCAGCGGGCTGCCTGATCGTGCGCGAGGCTGGCGGCTTCGTGTCCGATTTCCGAGGCCGTTCGCAGCAGATCCATTCAAAGCAGGTGCTCGCCGCCAACGACCAGCTGCATTCGCGCCTGCATAAGCTGGTTGCGGGAGCATTGAAGGCTTGATGACATGACGGAGCGCGGCTAACTCCCGCGCTCCAGCACGTGCCTCCGTGGCGGAATTGGTAGACGCGCTCGACTCAAAATCGAGTTTCTTACGAAGTGCCGGTTCGAGTCCGGCCGGGGGTACCAGCTTTTTTCCCAAGTCTATTGTAACCTTTTGCGCGCCCTTTCGAATTGGGTCGCAAAGGTGCAATACGCACATTGCAGACAAGGGACTGACCATGACTGAACGCGGCCTTATCAAGGGGCTTGCCGCCGTCCTCCTCGTGACGGTGGCGAGCCAGATTTTCTACATCACTGTAGTTTCCGGATCACCCAACGAGATGCTCCGGCCGGCGACCTGGTTCACCGAGCTGTTCGCATTCTCGGCATCCGTGATTTTCGCCCACGCATTGGCAGTCCGGCACCCGGTGCATGCGGCGGTCTGGTCGACCATTGCACTGGCAGGCATTCTCAATGTCATCCAGGTTGGGATCGGCCTGTCGATGTTCGCGCCCGCCATGGAAGCGCAGGAGGCGGTGCCGCAGCTCTTCCTTGCGATCTTGGCCGGTGCTTTCTTCTTCTATTTTCTCGCCAAGCTCCTGCTCGGGGTCGCGGCAATCGTCCTTGGGCTTCAGGCCGTCAGGGCCGGGGGGCTGGTTTCCAAGGCGGCTGGCGGTTTCGCCATTGCGGCAGGTATTGCCAGCACTGGCCTCTCCTTTTTCGCCATGATCGATTCCGAAAGCTGGACCTTCGCCGCAGGCGCGGCAGGAACTGCGGTGACGGCACTGCTGGCATTCGTGTTGCTCTTGCTACCCGCACAAAGCGGTGCGGAGGACTGAAACCCCTTGATATTCCGTCCGAGTGGTGAGACTTACCGCTCCGGATGATCGGGATCCCGTCCTATCACGCGATGGCGGCAATGGCCGTCACAGTCGCAATGTTCGTCGCCTTTGCGCGCGGGCGCATGTCCATCGAAATCATTTCGCTGCTGACCATCGCGGTGATCGCGGTGGGACTGTATTTTTTCCCGCTGGAAGGAGCCCAGCCGACCGACGGGATCGCGCTCGCCTTCGCGGGGTTCGGCCACTACGCGCTGATAACGATCTGCGCGCTGATGATCCTCGGACGAGGGTTGGTGGTAACGGGTGCGCTGGAACCTGCTGCACGGTTCCTGGAGCGGATATTCAAGTTCAACCTGCAAGCTGGCCTGTTGTTCTCCCTCGTGCTGGCCTTCGTGCTGTCGATGTTCGTCAACAACACGCCGGTGCTGGTCCTGCTGATCCCGATTTTCGTGACACTGGCCGCGCGCGGGGCGATGCCTGCCTCCAAGACACTGATGCCACTGAATGCCGCATCGCTGATCGGTGGTCTTGCTACCACGATCGGCACTTCAACCAATATCCTGGTCGTATCGATCGCAGTCGATCTGGGCATGCCGATGATGAGCGTGTTCCACTTTACACCCATCGTGCTGGCCGCCGCACTTGTGGCCTTGCCCTACATATGGCTGGTCATGCCCAAGATGCTCGACGACAACCGCGTCGAACTGGTGCACGAAGCGCGCAAATTCTTCACCCGCTTGCGGGTCACGGAAAACAGCCTGCTCAACGGGCGCGAGTTGTCGCAAATTGCCTCGCGCCTACCTGCTGGCATCGAATTCCACGACGTAAAGCCGGGCCTTTTCCGCCCCGGCCAGCGGATCAAGGTGTCGGGTTCCCACGAAGCGATCGAGGAAGGCATCCAGGTTATGCGCGGCGAGGCTGCGCCGAGCTGGGTGCTCGAACGTATCAACCGCGCGCATAACGAGACCGGCGAAGATATCCAGGTCGTCGAGATGACGGTAACCGCCGACAGCCGCCTGATCAGCCGGACGCTGCCGACGTCTGGTATCGCAGACCTCTACGGTGTCGCCGTGGTCGGCATCCATCGCCCCGAAACGCTGATCGGCCAGAAGGACCAGTACAGCGACGTCGGCGATATCCGCATGCGTGAAGGCGATGTGCTGCTGGTCATGGGCCTCCAGCATGACCTCGAAGCCTTCGCGAACGGAGACAGCTTGTTGATGCTAGAAGGACGTCGGGATCTTCCCCGTCGTTCGAAAGCATGGCTCGCCGCAGGGATCATGGGCGGCACCGTGGCGCTGGCATCGCTCGGCCTGCTGCCGATCGCAATCGCATCGCTTGCAGGCGCGATCCTCATGTTCCTTACCGGCTGTGTGAAATTCGACCGTGTCGGACGAGCCTTGTCGGCGCAGGTGATCGTCCTTGTGGCCGCAAGTATCGCCATCGGGCGCATCATCCTCGAAAGCGGGGCGGCAGCATGGCTCGGGGAATTGCTGTCGATGGGCCTGATCTATCTTTCTCCGGCGGCCATTCTCGCCGCGATCATGCTGTTCGTGACAATCCTCACAAACTTTGCCTCGAACGCGACTGCAGCAACAGTCGGTACTCCCATCGCATTCGCGGTCGCGGCGCAGCTCGGACTGCCGCCGGAGCCGCTTGTTCTTGCCGTTTTGTTCGGCTGCAACCTCTCCTATGCGACGCCGATAGCCTATCAGACGAATATGCTGATCATGTCCGAGGGCAGCTATGCCTTCGGCGACTATGTGAAGACCGGCGTGCCGCTAGTGCTGATAATGGTGACGGTGCTCTCGGCCGGCCTGGCAATCACTTACAGCCTTTAGGGCGCTTTCCAATTCGCGGTGACCGTGCCAGTCTTCGCGCCAAATGTTCGGAACCGGTGGGGCAGGGCGTTTCTTCCCCAGGACCGTGTTCCATGTGTTCCAAGCTGAGGGGGAAGCCCAGACGATGTCCTACTTGCGTCCAACACACCTTGCCACCGCCTGCGCCGCTGCGGCGATTGCTCTTGCCAGCCCCGCACAGGCGAACGACCTGCGCGCGAGTCTGGAAGAAGACATGCCTGGCCTGATGGAGCTCTACCGCGACCTCCACGCCAATCCCGAACTCAGCTTCAAGGAGCACGAAACCGCAGCCAAGCTCGCTGCGCGAATGCGGGCGCTCGGGTTCGAGGTGACCGAAGGTGTGGGTCAGACCGGCGTCGTATCAGTCATGCGCAACGGCGACGGCCCGGTCGTCATGCTGCGTGCGGACATGGACGGCCTGCCTGTCATCGAACAAACCGGCCTGCCCTATGCGAGCAAGCGGACTGCAACGCCCGCCAGCGGTGTAACGACCGGCGTCATGCATGCCTGCGGTCACGATACGCACATGGCCGGCTTCATCGGGGCCGCACAGCTCCTCGCCGAGCGCAAGGACGAATGGCAGGGTACGCTTGTGATGATCCTGCAACCTGCCGAAGAGCTCGGGCTGGGCGCGCTCGCCATGCTGGATGACGGTCTTTACGAACGCTTCCCCAAACCGGATTACACTCTTGCCTTCCATGACGCTGCTGCACCGGCTCCTGCTGGTACGATCGGCTACACGCCCGGCTATGCGCTGGCGAATGTCGACAGCGTCGATATCACGGTGAAGGGTATCGGCGGCCATGGCGCCTATCCGCATACGACGGTCGATCCGATCGTGCTTGCGAGCGCGATCGTGATGAAGCTTCAGACCGTGGTGAGCCGCAACTCCTCGCCGCTCGACCCTGCGGTGATCACGGTCGGCAGTTTCCATGCCGGCGCAAAGCACAACATCATTTCCGACGAGGCTAAGCTCCAGCTTACGGTGCGCAGCTATTCGGACGAAAGCCGCAAACTCCTGCTCGACGGCATCCGCCGCGTGGCCCAGGGCGAGGCGATTACGGCCGGTCTTCCGGCTGAGCTCATGCCCGTTATCACTGTCGAGGACCCCTATACGCCCTCGACATTTAATGATCCCGGTTTCAGCGAAGAACGCGCCGCGGCCTTCCGCGCCCGCTTCGGAGAGGATCGCGTGATGCAGTGGCCTGCTGTGATGGGCGGCGAGGACTTCAGCCAGTTCCGCCGCGCCGACCCCGAAGGTGTGAAATCGATGATCTTCTGGATCAGCGGCACGCCTGCCGAAATGCTCACAGCACTGGAAGAAGAGGGCAAGCCTTTGCCCTCGCTCCATTCGCCCTTCTGGGCGCCTGATGCCGAAGCCGTGGTGAAAACCGGTGCCGAAGCAATGGCAAGCGCCGCGCTCGACCTGATGCCCGCCAATGGCGGCTGAGGCCGGATAAATTGACGGCTGCCGGAGTGTTGGGGCACTCCGGCAGCCGTTTCTCCTCCCCAGGAGAACTCTGAAAGAGGGTTATTAGCCGTCCGAGGGGACGTAGGTGCCGAGGCGATGGTGCAAAGCGTTGATTTTCGCCAGCTCTTCGCGGTCTTCCGTCTGGCGGGCATAGCTCGTGAGAGCAGTGCGCAGCAGGCGGAAATCGGCGGTCGAGAACAGGGCGCGGGCGCGTCCTGGCTCGGTCTTCGGAGTGTCTTCGGTCATCGTAGTCATCCTTCCTCTCCTTACGCTGCAGCGAACTGGTTCATGGTGTTGTCCTTGCCGCCGGCCTTGAGGGCCGCTTCACCGGCAAAGTATTCTTTGTGGTCATCGCCGATATCGCTGCCGGCCATGTTCTGGTGCTTCACACAGGCGATACCCTGGCGGATTTCCTCGCGCTGCACGTTCTTGACGTAACCGAGCATCGCCTGGTCACCGAAGTACTCCTTGGCGAGGTTGTCGGTGCTCAGCGCAGCCGTGTGATACGTCGGCAGCGTGATGAGGTGGTGGAAGATCCCGGCACGCTTCGCAGCATCGGCCTGGAAGGTACGGATCTTCTCGTCGGCTTCGGTGGCAAGATCGGTGCCATCGTAGTCGATGCTCATCAGCTTCGCACGATCATAGCTGCTCACGTCCTTGCCCTCTGCTTCCCACTTGTCGAAAATCTGCTGGCGGAAGTTGAGCGTCCAGTTGAAGCTGGGCGAGTTGTTGTAGACCAGCTTTGCATTCGGGATCACCTCGCGGACACGATCCACCATGCCTGCGATCTGCTCGACATGCGGCTTCTCGGTTTCGATCCACAGGAGGTCTGCACCGTGCTGGAGAGCGGTGATGCAGTCGAGCACGCAGCGATCTTCACCGGTTCCGGCACGGAACTGGTAGAGATTGCTGGGTAGGCGCTTAGGCGACATCAGCTTGCCATCGCGGCTGATGAAGACTTGGCCGTTGGTGATGTCGGCCGGATCGACTTCGTCGCAATCGAGGAAGGCGTTGTACTGGTCGCCGAGGTCGCCGGGCTCCTTCGAGAAGGCAATCTGCTTGGTCAGGCCAGCGCCAAGGCTGTCGGTGCGCGCAACAATGATGCCATCGGGAACGCCCATTTCCAAGAAGGCATAGCGGATCGCGCGGATCTTCTGGAGGAAGTCCTCGTGCGGAACGGTAACCTTGCCGTCCTGGTGGCCGCACTGCTTTTCGTCCGAAACCTGATTCTCGATCTGCAGCGCGCAGGCGCCTGCCTCGATCATCTTCTTGGCGAGCAGGTAGGTCGCCTCGGCATTGCCGAAACCGGCATCGATATCGGCGATGATCGGAACGACATGCGTCTGATGCTCGTCGATCTCCTTCAGCAGGCGGTGCGTGTTGACGGCGTCGCCTTCTGCCTTGGCCTTGTCGAGCTCGCGGAACAGGCCGCCGAGTTCACGCGCATCTGCTTGCTTCAGGAAGGTGTAAAGCTCTTCGATCAGCGCAGGCACCGAGGTCTTCTCGTGCATCGACTGGTCGGGCAGGGGACCGAACTCGCTGCGCAGCGCGGCAACCATCCAGCCCGAGAGGTAGAGGTAACGGCGCTTGGTGCTGCCGAAATGCTTCTTGATCGAGATCATCTTCTGCTGCGCGATGAACCCGTGCCAGCAGCCGAGCGACTGGGTGTAGTTCGCCGGGTCCTTGTCATAGGCTTCCATGTCCTCGCGCATGATCTTCGCGGTGTAGCGCGCGATGTCGAGCCCGGTCGGGAAGCGGTTCTGGACAGCCATGCGGGCAGCGCTGCCAGCGTCGATGGCAGCCCAGCTGTCGCCGTTCTGGCCGATTGTCTCGTTCATCTGAGCGATGTGGCTCTGGTAGGTCATGGGTAGTCTCCTGTCCGTGTCGCCCTGCGATTGGCGGGCTGTTGCACTGACAATGCGCCCAGAAGGGCGATTCGGGCAGGGAAATTTACAAAATATCTTGTCAGAAAACGGGTTTTGGGCGTACTCCATCTGTAAAGATGTAAAGGAATTTACAAATGGCCGAAGATGCTGTCCGCGCAGGCCCTGCGATCAAGCGGCTCCGCAAGCGCGAGAATTTGACGCAGGCGGCGATGGCTACGCGACTTTCCATTTCTCCGAGCTATCTCAACCTGATCGAGCGCAACCAGCGTCCGGTCAGCGCGCGCGTGGTCATGGCGCTTGTCGAGCAATTCGACTTCGATCCACGCAGCATCCGCGAAGACGAGGCCATCGGCGGCCTCGACGGACTGGCCCGCCGGTTTGCCGATGAACGGTTTGCGGATCTCGCGGTGGATCGCGACGAGCTCGATGAATTCCTTGCCACTTCGCCCCAGGTCGCAGCTGCATTCGCTCGCCTGTATGACAAGGCAGGTACCACGGCGCAGCAGGAAGACAGCGCGCTCGCGGCATCGCGGCGCGAGATCGAGAAATGGCGCAACCATTTCGCCGACCTCGACCATGCTGCAGAGGAATTGGCCGACGAGATGCGCTTGTCGCGCGGCGATATCGGGTTGGCGCTGACGGAAAGGCTGCGCGAGCGTCACCAGTTCTCGGTCCGGATCCTTCCGCGCGAGGTCCTGCCGGACAGTCTCAGTCGGCTTGATTTGCATGCACGGCAGGTCCAGCTCTCCGAGATGCTGGGACCCGCATCGCGCAATTTTCAGCTGGCGCTCCAAATCGCGCAGCTCGAGAAGGCGGACGAAATCCAGTCGGTTGCGCAAGGTGCGCAATTCGAAGACGAGGCCGCCCGCGCACTCTTCAAGCGCCATCTCGACGGTTATTTCGCAGCTGCGCTGCTGATGCCCTATGGCCGCTTCCTGAGGGCGTGCGATGCTACCGGGTACGACCTGCCGGTGTTGGAGCGGCGCTTTTCGGTCAGTTTCGAGCAGCTCGCCCATCGCCTGACGACTTTGCAGCGCGTCGGCCAGCGGGGCCTGCCCTTCTTCATGGTCCGGCTCGATCGTGCAGGGCAATTCTCGAAGAGCTTCATGGGAGCGAGCACTGCGCGCTTCGCGAGGGAAGACGTGTCCTGCCCGCTCTGGGATGCGCATCGCGCGTTCGAGCGTGGCGGCGAACTTGTGGTTCAGTATGTGAGTCTCGACGATGCCGGCGAAGGGCAGGGTGGCTGGCTCACGATGATGCGTAGCGTCGAGGGGAGCGGAGCGCCGGGGGAGGCACGCTTCGTGGTCGCGGTCGGGATCGAGGCCGTGCTAGCTACCGATCTTGCGCAGGCTCGCGGGCTCTCCTTGCGGCCCAATGACGCGCAGCGCATCGGTCCGGGCTGTGCGGCATGCTTCCGCGAGGGCTGTTCGCAGCGTTCGCTTCCGCCGAGCGGGCGGAAATTACACTTCGACAGGATGCGTCGCGGAACTTCACCATTCGAATTCGGCGAGCGATGAAATTTTCTGCGTTAACCTTCTTTACCCGGAACCTGAACGCATGGCGCCGCGTTTTTGCCACATTCAAGGGTTCAGAACTGGAATTTTCTTATGACTGAAGAACGCATCACCGAGACTACCGATGCCGCTGGCAACACCCATACGACCCATACCGTCGTCACGGACAGCGAGGGCCGCAGCGGCGGCACTTCGTGGGGTCTGATTATCATCCTTATCGTTCTTGCGATCGGCGCCTTCGTCGTCTTCTCGCAAATGAGCGATGCGGAAATCGCCAAGGACAACGCCGTTGCTGGCGCCGCGGAGCAGGTTGGCGACGCCGCCAACCAGGTTGGCGACGCCGCCCAGAACGCCGGCGAGGCTGTCGAGGAAGCTGTCGAGAACTGATCGATAGCAATCCGGCAAAAACTGTCAGGCAGGGCGACGCTTCCTAGGGGAGGGTCGCCCTTTCTGTATTCAAATCCTGTAAAATTTACCGACAGTTCACCCTTTGCGCGTAGTTAAGGAACGGTATCGATAAACCTTTCGGACGCTCGCTATGACCCGCGCCTGCTACCAGTTCCTGCCGATTGCCGCGCCTTGGCGTGGAGGCCGTGCCTGATGGTCTGGGCGAGCTCGCTTTCCTACCTGTCCTATTCGCTGGGCGCGATCGTATGCGGTCTTGCTGCCTTGTGGATCGCAAGGGCAGGGGCGAAGGACCGTACCGACCGCTGGGCAGGTGTCGTGGCGCTCGTCCTGACGGCAAACTGGTGCTTTGCCGCAGCCAGCTTCTCAGCCGATCATGTCCTCGTCCAGTTCACGGAACTGACGGCCAATCTCGGCTGGATTTATGTCCTCTTCCGGTTGTTTGCCAATGATGGCCGCGACGAAAGCCTGCGAATCGTCCGGCCTGCGGCGATTGCGCTCGGCTTCGTAGAAAGCCTGCAATTCGTCCTACTGATTATCCAGCAACGCTATGCCGTTACGCCCGATCTGGCGCTGTTGACCTTCGAGACTTCGACGCTGTTCAGAGTACTGGTCTCGATCGGAGCGCTCGTGCTCCTGCACAATCTCTACGTCGGCGCTTCTCCTTCTTCCCGCAGGATACTGCGCTGGAATGCCGCCGGGCTCGCGGGCCTGTGGGCCTTCACCCTGAATTATCACACCATTGCCTATCTCGCCGGAGACTACCCCTCGGAAATGTTCGCATTTCGCGGGCTCGCATCGGCGGTGGTGGCCATCCCCTTCGCACTGGGGTTCGCCAAACGCGCGGCAGGGCTGACCTTTAGCCCCTCGCGCGCGGTTACTTTCCGCTTCCTCTCCTTGTTGGTGATCGGCGGATACCTTCTTGTCATGTTGGGCCTTGCCAGCTGGCTCGATATCCTCACAGGCAGCGGAGCGCGGCTGACTCAGGTTGGCCTCGTGATCGCGGCAGGGGCGCTGGCGCTGATCTGGCTGCCGTCGAACAAACTGCGTGGTTGGTTGCGCGTGACGGCGATCAAGCACCTGTTCAAGCATCGCTACGACTACCGGAACGAGTGGATACGCTTCACCCATACGATCGGCCGTGCCGGGCTCGACGATGCCAGCTTGCAGCAGCGCGTGATCAAGGCGTTGTCCGATATTACAGACAGTCCGTCCGGCCTGCTGCTTTGCGGCGAGGAAGAGGGCGCGCTGCAGCTGGCTGCGCATTGGCGCTGGCCGCAGATGGCGGTACCGGCCGATGCCTTCCCGCTCGAGCTTTGCGCCATCATGGAGCGCGAGGGCCTGATCCTCGATCTCGATGAAGTCCGCGAGGGGATCGACTATCACGGTGAGAACGCGCTCGTCCCGCCATGGTTACGCGAGGAGACGCGCGCCTGGGCTGCGGTACCGCTGATCCACTTCGATCGACTCGTGGGCGTCATCATCCTCGCCCGCCCGCTCCAGCAGCGCAAACTCGACTGGGAAGATTTCGACCTGCTCGGCATCGTTGGCCAGCAGCTGGCGAGCTATCTGGCCGAGCAGGCGGGTCAGGAGGCGCTATCCGAAGCCTCGCGGTTCGACGAGTTCAATCGCCGGATGGCATTCGTGATGCACGACATCAAGAACCTCTCCAGCCAGATGTCGCTTCTGCTCCGGAACGCCGAGAAGCACGCGGAAAAGCCGGAATTCCGCAAGGACATGCTGGTCACGCTCAAAAACAGCTCCGACAAGCTGAATATCCTGCTCGCTCGTCTCGGGCGTTATGGAACGAGTTCTGTCGAAAACCTGCAGGATTTCGACCTTGGCGGGATTGCCGAGGCGGTGGTGGAGCGGTCGTCCACCAGTCATCAGGTGGACTTGTTGCGCCACGAGCCGGTGATCGTTTCCGGCCAGCCCGAAGCGCTCGAGCAGGCACTCCTGCACATCGTCCAGAATGCTATCGAAGCAAGCGAAGACGGATCGGCAGTCCAGGTCGAGACCTTCAGCGACGGGCTTTCGGGCAACATCCAGGTGCTCGACAGCGGTGTCGGGATGAGCCCCGCCTTCGTGCGCAACAGCCTGTTCAAGCCCTTCGTCTCTTCCAAGGAAGGCGGTTTCGGCATCGGCGCGTTCGAGGCGCGTGAGATGATCCGTGCCATGGGAGGGCGCCTCGAAGTGGAATCGCGCGAGGGGCTGGGCACGCGCTTCCTGATCAAGATTCCGCTCAAGTCCGCCCGCTCGATCATTACCGGACAAGGTACCGCAAAAGACAAGGAACCCGCCTGATGGCAGATGCCAAACCCAAGCTGCTGATCGTCGAAGACGACGAGGGCCTGCAGGCCCAGCTCAAGTGGGCTTACGATGATTACGAAGTGATCATCGCGGGCAATCGCGACCAGGCGCTGGCTGCCGTGCGCAGCGAGGAGCCCTCCGTCGTAACTCTCGACCTTGGCCTGCCGCCGGACCCCGACGGGACCACGGAGGGCTTCGCCGTGCTCGACGCAATCATGCAGATCAAGCCCGATACCAAGGTGGTGGTCGCTTCAGGCCATGGCGCGCGGGAAAGCGCGCTGCAGGCGATCGAGCGCGGGGCTTATGATTTCTACCAGAAGCCGGTCGACATCGAGAAGCTCGGCCTGATCGTCGAGCGTGCTTTCAAACTCAGCCGGATCGAAGGCGAGAACCGTCGCCTGTCGGAGAAGGTCGGAGAGGACCAGACCGTGCTCGGCACGATGATTACGGCCGCACCCGAAATGGCGAAGGTTGCCCGCACCATCGAGCGTGTCGCGCCGACCAACGTCTCGGTGATGCTGCTGGGCGCGAGCGGGACCGGCAAGGAACTGCTCGCCAAGGGGGTTCACGAGGCGAGCGACCGCCGCAATGGCGCCTTCATCGCAATCAACTGCGCTGCGATCCCCGAGAACCTCCTCGAAAGCGAGCTCTTCGGGCACGAAAAGGGCGCATTCACCGGTGCGGTAAAGACGACCGAGGGCAAGATCGAGATGGCCGATGGCGGCACACTCTTCCTCGACGAGGTCGGCGATATTCCGCTGCCGCTTCAGGTAAAACTGCTACGATTCCTGCAGGAACGCGTGATCGAGCGCATTGGTGGCCGCAAGCCGATCTCTGTAGATACGCGGATCGTCTGCGCCACGCATCAGGACCTTGAAGGCATGATCCGCGAGGGCACATTCCGCGAAGACCTGTTCTACCGCCTCGCCGAAGTCGTGGTGAAGATCCCCACGCTCGCCGAGCGTCCGGGCGACAGCGTAC
>JABDNC010000230.1 GCA_013001165.1 Erythrobacter sp. | reverse complement strand
TTACCGGAGTGCCCGCGGTCGACTATGGCGGACAGGGCGGACTTGGCGAAGTCGCCTTCCTCGAAAGCGAGGCCGATTCCGATCCGTCGAACCGCACCATTTATCTCAGTTGGGCCGAAGCAGGTGATGGCGACACGCGTGGCGCAGTCGTGGGACGCGGCGAACTGGTCTGCGAACAGGCCTACGAATGCAGCATCGAAAGCATGGAAGTGATCTGGCGCCAGGCGCCGAAGGTCACGGGGCGCGGCCATTATTCGCACCGCATAGCCTTCAGCCCTGACGAACGATATCTTTTCGTTGCGAGCGGCGATCGCCAGAAGCTCAAACCCGCGCAGGACACATCGAACACGCTCGGTTCGATCGTGCGCCTCGATCTCGACGGCACGCCCGCCGCAGGCAATCCCGTGGGCGAAGAAATCTGGTCCTACGGCCACCGCAACATCCTCGGCATGGATTTCGACGCGGAAGGGCGCCTGTGGGAAGTCGAGCATGGCCCTGCAGGGGGAGACGAGCTCAACCTCGTCCAGCGCGGCGCAAACTACGGCTGGCCGACGCGCTCCTATGGCGACCACTATGACGGACGCCCGATTCCCGACCACACGGCGGACGACGGCTTCATCAAGCCGGTGATCACCTGGACCCCGGTGATCGCGCCCGGGAACATGGTTTTCTACGACGGCGACCTTTTCACCGGCTGGAAGGGCGATGCGGTCATTTCCGCCCTGAAGCCGAAGGAACTGGTCCGCGTCAGCTTCGAAGGCGACAACGCGACCGAGGTCGGCCGCTATTCGATGGACAACCGCATCCGTTCGGTGATCGAAGGTCCTGACGGTGCGCTGTGGGTTCTGGAAGATGGTGAAGGCGGGCGCCTGCTCGAATTTCGCCCCGGCTAAACGTGAAAATGTTCGACAGCCGCTGGCCGCGCCACTAATCGGCGCGGCCCATGGCGACTCTCGTCCCCCTTTCCGCTGTCGATGCCGACATGATCGAGCAATTGCTCGACGTTGCCTTCGGCGAGAACCGGCATGCGCGCACGGCCTATCGCATCCGTGAAGGGACCGGGTGGCTCGATGCGCTGAGCTTCGCCGCACTCGACGAAGAAGAATACCTTGTCGGCTCGATCCAGTTGTGGCCTGTCGCGCTGACCGATCCGCAGGGCCGCCCGCATCCGCTGATCATGGTCGGACCGGTGGCGGTGATGCCCGGAAGGCAGGGCGAAGGTTTCGGCAAGGCTCTGATGGCTGCAAGCCTCGGCGCGATCGATGCCGCCTTCGACGAGGGCGCACCGCCCTTCCCGCAGGTCCTGATCGGCGATCCGGAATATTACGGGCAGTGGAGCTTTACCGCCGAGCATACCGGCAGCTGGCATTGTCCCGGTCCGTTCGAGCGCGAGCGCCTGTTGCTGCGCACGGGCAACCCCGCGATCCTGCCGCCGGAGGGCATGCTGGGTCCGTGGACCAGCGAGACCTCGCAAGCCGCCAAGGATTGAACGCAACTTTTCGTTCTGCCATCGGTTGGCGGAACGATGGTCTATACCCCGCCCCCCGAGCTTGCCGGCATGTCGCTGGCCGAAATCGCCGAAGCAGTCGCGGAGCGTCGTCTGCCCCCCGTCGAGCAGTGGTCGCCCGAGAATGCGGACGACAGCCATATGGTCATCCGCGCCGACGGCACATGGCTTCATGACGGCAGCCCGATCACCCGCCCCGCCATGGTGCGGGCCTTTGCGGGCCTCCTCAATCGCGAGGACGACGGCAGCTACTGGCTGGTCGTGCCCTACCAGAAGCTCAGCATCGAAGTCGAAGACGCCTGCTTCATCGCTACCGATGTGAGCCGCAAGGACGGCGATCTCGCGTTCCGCCTCAACACTGACGAACTGGTCGTGGCAGGTCCGGACAATCCGATCCGCGCCGCAGGCGATCCAGACCAGCCTGCGCTGTACCTTCACGTCCGCCGTGGCTGCGAGGCGCGCCTCAACCGGTCGACCTACGAACAGCTTGCGCAGATCGCCCTGGCGGAAGGCGACGACTGGACCGTGACGAGCGGCGGCGAGAGCTTTTCGTTACTCCCGGCATGAGCGATCTCTTCAGCCGCCTGACCCACCTGTTCCGGCAGGGCCACGAGCGCGAGATCGAAGGGCTCTTGTCCGACGCCCGTTTTGCCGATCTCGACCGGACAGCCGACGCTGCCGTGCTGATTGCGGTTACCGAACAGGCCAATCCGACCGTCCTCCTCACCCAGCGCCCGCGGACCATGCGCGATCATCCAGGGCAGGTTGCCTTTCCGGGCGGCAAGATCGACAAGGGCGAGGATGCTGTCGAGGCGGCGTTGCGCGAAGCATGGGAGGAACTCGGCATTGAGCGCGACCATGTCCGCGTTATCGGGACGACCGACCGCTACCAGACAGGCACCGGCTTCGACATCACGCCGGTGCTCGCCACCGTGCCCGCCGATCTCAAGATCCGCCCCGACCCGCGCGAGGTGGAAAGCTGGTTCGAGACTCCGCTGGGCCACCTGATGGACCGCCAGCGCTGGAACGAGAACGAGGTCTTCTGGAAAGGCGCGATGCGGCGCTATTACGAGATGGATCACGAAGGCTACCGCATCTGGGGCGTGACTGCCGCAATCTGCATCAATCTCTCGCGCCGTCTGGCGTGGTTCGACTGACGTCGTTAAAGCGCCGTCCACGATGACCAAACTGCCCGAAGCATCATGGACGAAACGCGAAGACCTTGCCCAGCTTGTCGCTGCGCTGGAGGCCGACAATGCGCGCTATGTCGGCGGCGCCGTCCGCGACACGCTGCTGGGCAAGGACATCCATGATATCGACATCGCGACTTCGCTCCTGCCCGCAGACGTGATCGACCGCTGCAAGGCAGCAGGCATCCGTACCGTACCGACGGGGATCGACCACGGCACGGTGACCGCGATCCTGCCCGACGGTCCGGTCGAGATCACGACGCTGCGCCGCGATGTTTCGACCGACGGTCGCCGCGCGACCGTGTCTTTTGCCACTGAGTGGAAAGAGGATGCGTCCCGCCGCGATTTCACGATCAACGCACTCTATGCCCACCCCGACAGCCTCGAGATCAGTGACTATTTCGGCGGGGTGGAGGACCTGGGGAACGGCCGCGTGCGGTTCATCGGCGATGCGCGCGAACGCATCCGCGAGGATCACTTGCGGATCCTGCGCTATTTCCGTTTCCAGACGCGTTTCGGCGATGCATGGGACGAAGAGGCCACCAGCGCGTCGAGCGAGCTCGCTTCGACGTTGAAGGGCCTCAGCCGCGAACGGGTCGGCTGGGAGCTGCAGAACCTGCTCGGCCTTCCCGATCCTTCGCCCACGGTATTCAAGATGCGTGAACTCGGCGTAATGCAGGAAGTGCTGCCCGAATGCGGCGCGCGCGAAGCGGAAAAGCTGGCCGAGCTCGTCCGGCAGGAACGCGAATACGGCATTGCGCCCGATGCCATGCGGCGCCTTGCCGCGATCATCCCGCCTGTGCCCAGCCTTGCCCAAGCCGTCTCCGCGCGCCTGCGCCTCTCGCGCGCGCAGCGTGAACGCTTGTCCTGCGTGGCGCAGCGCGACGCCAGCGACAGTCAGCAGCCGCTGGCACTTGCCTATTACGAGGGCATGGAATGCGCGCGCGATCGCCTTTTGCTTACCCGTGCCGATCCCGGCGCGCTCGAAAGCTGGGAGGCACCGCAGCTTCCCCTCAAGGGCGGCGAGATCGTCGAGCGCGGAGTGGGCAAGGGCCCGCAAGTTGCGCGAATCCTTCAGGCGGTGGAACGACGTTGGGTGGACGAGGGATTCCCCGATCGCACCCGCGTTTTGGCACTTCTGGACGAAGAATTGCCCTGACCGGCGCATCCGGTTTCCAAAGCTGAAACAGCATCTTCAGCTTTGCTTAAGCTGCACTGCAGCATAACCTTCCTCAAGCGCGGTTGCGATTTTGCGTCCGCCTTGCCATAGAGCGGTCCGCTTTCCCCGGAGGGGGGCACGCGGATCATCTCGGGACTTCCACTCTCGTCTCCGCTCTTTCCATTTTGGTCGTTCGCGACGCGTCTTGCCGCGGGTCGTGAAACTATAAGTTGAATACATCTAGGAGTTCGTCACATGAAATTCGCAAAGCTGGCCGTAGCCGCCGTTGCTCTCGCCGCCACCCCGGCCCTCGCCAACGATCAGGTTGTCGACGGCGCGGTCGTCACCGGCCCCGAAGGCAATGAAGTCGGCACCATCGTGTCGGTCGCAAACGGTCAGGCCGTGCTCGACACCGGCAAGCACCAGGTTCCCCTCGGCGTAGAAATGTACGGAGTTGGCGAAGCAGGTCCGACGATCACCGTCACCAAGGCCCAGCTCGACGGCATGATCGACGCACAGCTCGCAGAAGCCGCTGCAAAGCGTGATGCCGCCCTCGTGGTCGGCGCCGCTGCCATGGATGCAGAGCACGCCGCTCTGGGTACCGTTCTCGAAATCAACGGCGACAATGTGGTTCTCGCCCGCGGCGGTGACGAAACCGACAAGGTTACGCTGCTGCGCGAACACTTCGACGCCACCGACCACGGTCTGATGGCTCGCCTCACCAACGCGCAGATCGACGCTGCGATGGCTCAGGCTGCTCCGGCTGGCGACGACGCCGGCGAGTAATCCGGATTATCGGTTCCCAGGGAAACCAGGGTCGCAAGGGACCGGGAGCGTGCAAGCGCTTCCGGTCTTTTTGATTCACCCGAAGGTATTGTCGCGCGGGAAGCCCTGCGGCGGCAGGCGTCCGGCCCCGCCGCGCGCGACCTTCCACTGCCACATCTCGGTTTCGGTGCGCGTACGGTCGCCCTTGCCGCCCATTGCCCAGCTGAGGCCTTCCTCCATCGTGAAGGTCGTCGCATCCGACAGGCCGCCGTCGCGGTAGTTCTGCAGCTTGTTGCCCTGACCCTTCGCAAGGCGCGGCAGTTCCTCGAGATTGAAGACCACCAGCTTCCGGTTCTCGCCCACGACAGCAACGTGATCGTGTTCCTTCGCGATCGGCCGCGCGACGACGAGCTTCACGCCGTCCTTCACATTCATCACCTGTCGCCCCTTGCGGGTTTCGGCGAGCATCTGATCCGTGGTCACGGCAAAGCCCTTGCCCGTGCTGGCGGCGACCAGAACTTCCTGACCCTCGCGATGAACCACGACCGAAACGATCTGAGCGGCCCCGTCGATATCGAGCGTATTGCGCACCGGTTCACCGAAACCGCGCGCACCGGGCAGCTTGTCCGCGCCCAGCGTGAAGACGCGGCCGTCGTCACCGATCAGCAGCAGCTTGTCGGTCGTTTGCGCGTGGAGGACGAAGGCAGGCCCGTCGCCCTCCTTGTACTTGAATTCCTGATCGAGTGGCAGGTGGCCCTTGGCCCCGCGCACCCAGCCCTTTTGCGACAGGATCACCGTCACCGGTTCCTTCTCGATCATCGCATCCATGCTGAATTCGACCGCGGGCGCAGCCTCTTCGATGGTGGTGCGACGCGCGCCCAGTTCGGTGTCTTCGCTGTACTCCTTGCGCAGCGCATTGAGGTCGCGCTTGAGGCGCGTGCGCTGGCGGGCCGGACTGCCAAGAAGTTTTTCGAGTTCGTCCTGCTCCTTGAGCAACTCGTCCTTCTCGTTGCGCAACTGCATTTCTTCCAGCTTGCGCAAGCTGCGCAGTCGCATGTTCAGGATCGCTTCGGCTTGCCGGTCGGTGAGCTTGAACTCCTTCATCATCACCGGTTTGGGCTCGTCCTCGGTGCGGATGATCTCGATCACCCGGTCGAGGTTGAGGAAGGCAATGATGTAGCCTT
>JABDNC010000058.1 GCA_013001165.1 Erythrobacter sp. | reverse complement strand
TCGGGCGTCATCACGATCAGCGCATAGGCCCCTTCGAGGAGGCGCAGCGCGTCGATGAGGCGGTCCATGATGGTCGGATATCGGCTCGTCGCGACGAGATGGATGATGACCTCGGTATCCGAAGTCGACTGGAAAATCGCACCACGCTGGACCAGTTCCGCGCGCAGCTTGCCCGCATTGGAAATATTGCCGTTGTGCGCGACGGCGAAACCGCCGCTGGCAAGGTCGGCATAAAGCGGCTGCACGTTGCGCAGGCCTGCGCCCCCGGTGGTCGAATAGCGAACGTGGCCGGCAGCCATGTGGCCGGGAAGTTCGGCAATCGCTTCGGAAGACGAGAAGTTCTCCGCGACGTGGCCGAGACCGCGCCGGGCGCGGAATTCGGCACCATCCCAGGCGATGATACCAGCAGCTTCCTGTCCGCGATGCTGGAGGGCGTGCAAACCCAAGGCTGTAACGGCCGATGCGTCGGCAGCGTTGATAGCACCGAAGACGCCGCACTCTTCGCGCAGCTTGTCGCCATCTTCATCGAGGAAGGGGTGGGTGCAATTCCCGAGGTCGCTATTCACAGTGGTGGTGTCCGCGCTGCCAACCGAATGGCGCCCCAATGGCGATATTACGGTCCGATTACAAGGCTTGTGCGGTGCGCCGTGGGGGAGATTTCTCAGCCATTCATTGCGCCGCCAGAATTCCGTGCCTAAACGCTTGGCCCAACGGACACTCTCACCCAAGGGTCGCCTTGCTGCTTTCACCTTTCGAACGGACCATCGCGAAACGCTACCTGCTTCCGGGCAGGAGCGAAGCATTTATCGCGCTGGTTGCCGGCATTTCCATCACCGTCGTGATGCTCTCGGTCGCGATGCTGGTCATCGTGATGAGCGTGATGAACGGCTTCCGCGCCGAATTGCTCGACAAGATCGTCGGTCTCAACGGCCATGCGATCGTACAGGCTTACGGCGGCCGTCTCGATGATTGGGAAAACGTCCTTCAGGAGGTCAAGCAGACCCCTGGTGTTACCGAGGCTTCTCCGCTGATCGAACAGCCGCTGCTCACCACCTTCAACGGCCGCGTCGAGGCGATCCTGTTGCGCGGCAATACGCAACAAGACATCCGCCAACTCGGCGAGAAGGTGAAGAGCGGCAACATGGACGCCCTGCAGCCGGGCGCGAGCAAGGTTGCGATCGGCATTCGCCTTGCCGAGAATATCGGCGCAAGGGTCGGTGACACGATCACGATAATCAATCCTCAGGGCCGAACTACGCCTTTTGGGACTGTCCCGCGACAAGTCGGCTACGAGGTAGCCGCTATCTTCGAGGTTGGCGTCTACGACTACGACGGCGCGTTCGTGGTCATGCCGATGCAGGACGCGCAGACCTTGCTTTTGACGGGCGACACCATCGGGATGATCGAGGTGCAAGTGACCGACCCCGACGAGGTTGGCGAGATACTCGCGCCCGTACAGCAAAGGCTTGCGGGCAGGGCCGTTGTGCGCGACTGGAAGACAATCAACTCAACCTTGTTCGAAGCCTTGGAAGTTGAGCGTGCAGCCATGGCTTTTGCTCTGAGTTTCATGGTCTTGGTGGCAGCATTTAACATTCTATCGAGCCTTGTCATGCTGGTCCGGGCTAAAACGCGCGATATCGCGATCATGCGGACGATGGGCGCGACGCGGCGTAGCCTGACCAAGATATTCGTGACGACCGGCTTCACCGTGGGGGCTCTCGGGACAATCGCCGGGCTGATACTCGGCGCGCTCGTGCTGGCCTTCCGCGAGCAGATCGTGAAGGGCATCGGTTGGCTGACAGGTGCCGAGCTATGGGACCCGCAGGTCCGTTTCCTGAGCACCATCCCGGCCAAGGCCGATCCGGTCGAAATCGCCATGATCGTGGGCCTCGCGCTTGTCATGAGCTTCCTTGCGACGCTTTATCCGGCCCTCAAGGCGGCGAGCACCGATCCGGTACAGGTGCTGCGCTATGAATAATGCCCATCTCAAACCGGTCGTCGAGCTGCGCGGACTGACCCGCAGCTTCGAGCAGGGCGGAGAGCGGATCGACGTCCTGCGCGGTGTCGATCTCGATATCATGCCGGGCGAAATCGTCGCACTCCTGGGCCCCTCCGGCTCGGGTAAGTCGACCCTTTTGCAAGCGGTGGGCCTGCTTGAAGGCGGCTTCGGTGGTGAAATCGTTATCGCCGGGCATTCCGCGGAAAAGAGCGACGCGAATGCGCGTACCACATTGCGCCGCGATCACCTGGGCTTCGTTTACCAGTTCCATCACCTACTGCCCGATTTCGACGCGCGCGAGAACGTCGTCCTGCCTCAGCTCGTCGCCGGAAAACCGCGCGATGAGGCCGAAGTGCGGGCGGAGGAATTGCTCAAGGCCCTCGGCCTAGGCCACCGACTGACGCACCGGCCGAGCCAGCTGTCGGGCGGCGAGCAGCAGCGCGTGGCCGTGGCCCGCGGCCTTGCCAACCGTCCTGACCTCGTTCTCGCCGACGAGCCGACTGGCAATCTCGACGAAGCGACGTCGGATCGCGTGCTCGAGCAGTTTCTAGCGCTTGTCCGCGGCGAAGGTAGTGCTGCCCTGATTGCCACGCATAACGAGCGACTGGCGGCCCGAATGGACCGCGTGGTGCGGCTGCACGAGGGCGTGCTCGAATAACGGACCCGGATGCGTTTTCGACCGTTGGTGATGCAAAAGGAGGATTTTGCATGACCGACCATCCCAGTACTTTCAAAGGCGAAGGTTGTCATCGCCCCGGCATTCAGTGGGACGACCGCGCCGAGCTCCACCGCGTTGGAGATGGAGACGGGGTTCTCGATGGCGCCAAGGGTCTGCGTTCGGGTACTTTCGCGGATCTGGTGAAGCATATGATGCTCATGCCGACGGCAGAGCGTTCGGACTTTTACATCGAGAAGCTCGGTGACCGAGAATACCGCGCCGAAGAGGTGGAAGCGCTATCGAAGCGCGACGATTTCCCGCGTTCGTAGCCTGACATCGCACGCCCGCAGAATGAAATTGGCGATCCTCCCGTGGCCGGTTTAGGCATGCTGCGGGAGGATTTTTCATGTCGTTAGCATCCATCGCACTGCTCATCGCGCAAACCGCCGCTGCCGAGGCACCGGCCACGCCGCCAGCGCCGCCACCCTCATGCCAGGGGGCTAGCTACGAGGCGTTCGATTTCTGGGTCGGAGAGTGGGATGTCTTTCCCAATGCCGAAGGAACGCCCGACAAGGTCGCCGACAGCCGGATTGAGAAAGTCAGCGCCGGCTGCGCGATCCGCGAGACGTGGATGCCCCTTCAGGGACGCGGCGGGACCAGCCTGTCCGCATATGATCCCGAAACCGAGGGATGGCACCAGCTGTGGGTTGGCGGACAGCCGGGCCGCGTTTTCTTCGATGGCGGAGCGGTCGAGGGCAGGATGATCCTCACCGGCTATTGGGGCAGGGCGCAGGATGGAACGCCTTTGCTGGTGCGAATGACATATAGCTTGCGCGAGGACGGCAGCGTGCGCCAACACGGCCAGGCCAGCAAGGACCAGGGCCTTAGCTGGGCAGACTATTTCGACCTCATATATCGCCGCAAGGACGCCGCCGAATGACCACCATCGCCGATTTCACCGTTGCTACCAACAAGGGCGATGAGCTCGACTTGCAGGAAAAGCTCGGAAAGGTGCTGCTGGTGGTGAACACTGCCAGCAAATGCGGTTTCACGCCGCAGTACGATGGTCTCGAAAAGCTGTTTCAGGATTACAAGGACAAGGGCTTCGAGGTCATGGCGTTCCCTTGCAACCAGTTCGGCAATCAGGAACCCGGAGATGCGGGCGAGATCGAACAGTTCTGCAAGGTCAACTTCGGTCTCACCTTCCCGCTGATGCAGAAGGTAGAGGTAAACGGCGATAGCGCCAGCCCGCTGTTTGACTGGATGAAATCCGAGGCGCCCGGCCTGATGGGCTCCAAATCGATCAAATGGAACTTCACCAAGTTCCTGATCGACCGCGAAGGCAATGTCGTGAAGCGTTACGGCCCAGCCGACGCGCCGGCGACAATCGCCAAGGACATCGAGAAGCTGCTGTAACCTTCCGCGTCCAGAAAACGAAAGATCGGGCATGCTTGCCGAATTCAACCACTGGTTTCTCTCGCTCGGCGCCGAATATGGCGTGAACCCTTACATTTTCGGGGGCATCTACATCGGTGCCATCCCGTTTTTCCTCGCCTCGATCGCTTGGCTTGTGAAGCGGGCACGTGCGGGTCAATCGACCGTGCTGCCGATCATGCTGGCGGGCTTCTTTTTCGTGTCGGCCTATATCTATCTCGCCATTGCGGGAGAGAACATTCCCGTCTGGGTCTGGGTCTTCCTCGGCGTGCTTATCGTCTATGGTGCATGGTCGACCATCCGCGACACACGCCGGAAGATTGCGGCGCCTGCCGAGGACTGAATTTTCTCCACTGTCTGTGGAGAATAACCTCGTGTCGGCGCTTTGAGTTTCGCGCGCGAAATCCTACCTTGCGGGCATGCCCTACAAGCCCTTCGTCCCCCTGCGCGTGCTCTCGGCCTATTCGATGCTCGAAGGGGCAATCGATCCCAAGGCGATGGCCAAGCTGGCGAAGGAACGCGGCTTTCCCGCGATCGCCATGGCGGACCGCAACGGGCTCTATGGCGCGGTCATGTTTGCTAATGCCTGCAAGGCGGAAGGTATCCAGCCTATAACCGGCACGCTGCTGGGCGTGGCGCGTGACGAGGAAGGCCGCACGGTCGACTACATCCCGCTCTATGCGCAGGACGAGGCTGGCTATGACAATCTCTGCCATCTCGTCTCGAAAGCGCATCTCGACCGCCCGTTGGAATTCGAGCCCCACATCCGAATCGAAGACCTCGAAGGTCGCACCGGCGGACTGGTCGCGCTTACCGGAGCGAGCGAGGGCGGCGTAACGAGGCTGCTGGCCGAAGGGCAGGTAAGCCATGCCACGGCCATGCTCGACAAGCTCGAGGC
>JABDNC010000040.1 GCA_013001165.1 Erythrobacter sp. | reverse complement strand
CCGCGGTCCTTCACATTGATGAGCTTCTCATAACGACCGGCGGCTTCCGCATCGTCGCCCTCCATGTCGCTCGCCGCCTCTGGCGCGACTTCCGAGAGAACGCCGCGCAGACGATCGGCCTCGTCGCTGCTCTTCTTTTCCGCGAGTCGCTGGCGCACGCGCTCGATCGTGTCGGCCAGCTTGTCCTCGTCGACCGGCTTCATCAGGTAGTTGACCGCATTTGCCTCGAAGGCGCGAATCGCGTGCTCCTGGAAAGCGGTGACGAAAACGAACAGTGGCGGGTCGATTTCCATCACGCCCTGCACGACGGAGAACCCGTCGAAACCGGGCATCTGGATGTCGAGGAAGACGAGATCGGGCTTCAGCGTCTTGATGGCCCGGATCGCTTCGCGCCCGTTCTGGCAGGTTTCGATCACCTCGACGTCCTCGAACGGTTCCAGCCTCAACTGGAGGCCTTGGATGGCGAGCTTCTCATCATCGACGAGGATCGTTCGGATAGTCATTTTACCTGGCTTACCTTCTGGGGGGGATTCGGGGATTCAACGATCGAAGGGGTGGGCGGTTTCACCGCGTCTGTCGAACGCGCTTCGGCAGACGGCTCCGCAGCGTCGGCGAATTCGTGCGGAATCTCGATCAGCACGGTGAATCCGCCGCTTTCCGGCGAGCGAATTTCGAAGCGGTGATCGTCGCCATATGCCTGAGCGAGCCGATCGCGAATGTTGGCGAGACCCACGCCGGTCGAATCGCGGCGCTTGTGGGTCGCCATAACGGCCGGGAGGTCGTCCGCCACGCCGCCGACATCGACGCCGGGGCCGGTGTCCGAAACGGTGATACGCAGGCGCGGCCCGACGATCTGCGCAAGCAGCGAAATGGTCGCGCCTTCTTCCTGCGGGCTGACGCCGTACTTGATCGCGTTCTCGATCAGCGGCTGGAGCAGCATGGAGGGGATCTGCGCCTTGGACGCGGCCTCCTCGACGCGGAATTCGGTCTGCAGGCGCTCTTCGAAACGCATGCGCTCGATATCGAGATAGAGCTTCAGTGTCTCCACCTCCTGCGCGACCGAAACTTTACCGCCCGGCTGGGTGATCAGCGTATGGCGCAGGAAGCTCGACAGGCGGGTGAGCATCGCGTTGGCGGGCTTGGTCTGATTCAGGAGCACCAGCGTCGAAATCGAGTTCAGCGTGTTGAACAGGAAGTGTGGGTTGAGCTGGTAACGCAGCATGGCCAGCTGCGCGCTGGTCGCCTGCGCCTCGAGCCTTTCGAGCCGGTCGGCTTGCTGTTCGACCTGAAGGAAGAAATTGATCGCGTAGTAGAGCGCCGACCATGCGCCCAGGAGCGTGAGGTCGATGAAGTAGATGCCCACGAACAGGCGGACGAAACCGGCCTCGCTCTGTGGTCTCGCGAGCTCGAGCACCCAGCTGTCGATGAAGGCATAGACACCCACCGCCACGACCAGCGTCGCCGCGGTCGCACCCCAGGTCACCAGAGGCCGCTGCATGATGAAATAGCGATAGGCGACCGACAGGATCAGGCTCAGCGAAAAACCGGTTATCGATGCGATAAGGATGATGAAAAGGAAATCGAGCGGCTGCCCATTGGCGAATGCTGAAATCGCGCGCAGCAGCGCAGCACCGCCCCAGCCTGCCAGCTGGAGGTTCCAGAACGCCTGATTCTTATTGGCGAAGAAGGGCGTCGGACTGAGGGGCAACACGGCCATCGCCCAAGGCCCTAGCGCAATTGCAGCGCATTGCGCCAGCCGCTACTATGCATGGCGGAGAAGGAGAGATCGATGAACAAGCCCGAAAACCTTGCCCATTCCCTGGCGGAGCGCGCCAAGTTCCGCGAAATGAAGGAAGGCACGAAGGAAGACTGGGCGATCATCGGCGCGGAATATCGCGAGTTTGCCAAGGACTTGCCCGATCGCGTGCTCACCCATCTCAGGCTGCTCGACGGCGATTTCGGCGGTTTCCCCGTCGACCGGCTCGAACATTCGCTGCAGACCGCGACTCGGGCGCATCGCGACGGGCGCGGCGAGCAATATGTGGTCATGGCGTTGCTGCATGACATCGGCGACACTCTGGGTAGCTACAACCACCCCGAAGTGGCCGCGGCAATCATAAAGCCCTTCGTGACCGAGGAGATCCACTGGATCTGCCAGAACCACGGCGCTTTCCAGGGCTATTACTATTTCCACCATCTCGGCATGGACAAGGACATGCGCGAGAAATTCCGCGATAGCCCGCATTTCGATGCCTGCGCGGAATTTTGCGAGAAATACGACCAGTCCGCTTTCGATCCCGACTACGAGAGCGAAAGCCTCGAGTTCTTCGAGCCGATGGTCCGGCGCGTGATGGAGAAGCCGCTCGCCTCGATGTACAAGACCGCGATCGAGGAATAGCTCCTACTCGCAGAGCTTCTCTGACAGTTGCTGTCGAAAATAGGTGCGCCAGTCGGCTTCGCCCGGCTCCCATCCGTGCTCGGCGATGAGCGCGTTCAGCGTTGCAATCTCCGCCTCGATGAATTCGACGCGTTCGTCCCAGCCGTCATGCGTGCGTTTCCGCAACAGCCCGCCCCCGTGCTTGGGACCCCAGCGCTCCATCCAGCGGACCGCCCCGCGCGGATCGTACCCTGCGTTCCATAGCAGCCATGGCATGATGCGGTCGGCGTCGCGTTCGGAAAGGCGGGTGAGGCGACGTTTGCGTCCTGTTTCCTCGAAGGTCACGAGGTGCCCGAGGATATTGTGGGCCAGCTCGTGTGCGACCGAGCCTGCAAATGCATCCTCGTCGCCATAGGAGAAGGGGGGCCATTTGCGGCCCATCGCGACTCGCTTGCCATCGGCCCATGCATCGTCGCCGGAATCGAGCACTTCGAAGCGCGAGGCGCAGGCCCGCACCGTCGGGATGGCGAGGCGGATCATCTCGCTGCCCGGCCGCGCGACGATCAGGTCGAGCGTTCCGTCCTCGCCCTCGCTGGCAATCGCGCCGGTCAGTGTCAGCGTGCGTTGCCACCCTTCCTTGGTGGGCGGCCACGTGGTTTCGACCATTCGTCCGCCGATCGCGAGGATGGTGTCGTTCTGTTTCAGCCCTGCCTCGGCAGCCGGCGATCGCTCGACGACGGACTGCACGCCGATATCGCCGCGAAGACCCAGATTGGCGCGGACCTGCTCGCTCTGGCCGTAGGAGGCTGCGTCATGGATGGCAAAGCCGCTGGAGGGCAGGGTGGTCTCGCAGAAAGGAGCATTGGCCGCCGCGAGCCTGTAGCCCGCGGTGAACAGCTGTTCCTCAAGCTGCTGGTACTCGCGCAGCGCATCCTTTTCCTCCGCCGCGAGCGGTGAGGCGACGAGCATGCTCAGGAAAAGGGGGAGCCGCCGGATCAACTGTCCGCGTCGCTCACCGCGGCCTTGAGCTCTTCATAGCCGACCGCGCCTTCGAAGGCGGCATCGCCCGCGATCCAGCTCGGCGTCCCCGAGAAGCCCAGCTGGCGGGCATAGGCAAAGGTTTGCTCGAGCTCGGCTGTCGCTTCTGCGCTGGAGCCGAATTCGCGTGCAGCTTCCATGTCGATCCCTGCTGCCTGCGCGGCGGCATTGATGCTTTCCGGCGTCGGCGGTCCGGAAGCGAACATCGCGTGATAGAATGCATCGAACTTGCCCTGCTTCGCTGCGGCGAGGCCCATTCGTGCGGATGCCTCGCTGCCGAGGACGGGATATTCGCGGATAACCACGCGTAGCTCGGGGTCTTCGGCGATCAGCCGGTCGATATCGGCCACGCTGGCGCGGCAGTATCCGCAAGCGTAGTCGGTGAACTTCACCAAGGTACGCGACCCATTCGGGTTGCCCAGCACCGCGCCAGCGAAGGGCTCGCGCACGTCGTCGGACACCGAGGCAAGACGGTCCTGCTGCTCCTGCGCCTGATACGCCCGCGCCATTTCGGGCAGGATTTCGGGGTTCTCGACTAGATATGCGCGCGTCTGGGCGTTGCCCACGCCGGTCAGCGACCAGATTGCCGCCCCGGCAAAGCCTGCCAGCAGTGCAATCAGCACGGTCAGTACGTCTCTCATTGTCTTGCCCCTCGTGTCAGCGCCGCAGGTCGGCGCAACCACGCCCGTTCTTGATCTCGCACTGCTGTTCCATCAACGCCCGCGCCTCCATCGCGATGTCCTGCGCGCGCAGCCAGTCGGGTGAGCCGGTCGGCAATCCCGCCTCGGCCGCCTGCGCACTGCGCAGTGCGAGCGGATACTGGCGGTTCATCACCTGCTGTTCCGCACTGGCAAGGCGCGCGCGTGGCATGTCGCCGCGCGCTGCGTAGACTACGCCAAGCTGGTACCAGGCAAACGGGTTGTAGCGGTCGCGTCCCACAGCGGCACGCAGCACGCGCTCGGCCTCTTCGTAATTCGCCTCTTCCTCGGTCGCGATGAGCGCATGCCCGAGCATCGCGGCAATCAGCGGTTCGGCGCGGGTGAGCTCGGTCGCCCGGCGCAGCGGGACGATGGCCTCGCCGGGCCGCCCCGATTCGAGCAGGACCTGGCCCTTCAGCTCAAGGAAATAGGGATCGGTCGGATCACGCGCGATCAACGCATCGGCGGTGTCGAGTGCGCGGTCGATGCGCGCTTCCTTGTGATAGGCATAGGCGCGGGCCAGCAGCGCGGGCGTCGACTGGTCGCTTTCCGGATAGTCGCGGTAGGTATATTCGGGCTTGGCGACATAGCCCTGCAGCTTGGCTTTCACCCGCTGGAAGCGACGCTCCCATTCGGGGTCGAGCGGAGCTTCCCATGCGGGGTCCGCCTCGTATGTCTCGCGCAGCTTGGAGATGCGATCGCCCGAAAGCGGGTGGGTGCGATAGAAACCGGCCTCGTCGTCTTGGCGAATACCGTAGCGCACTTCCTTGTTGAGCAGCTTGCCGAAGAAGGCGAGCGAACCGCGGCCGGATATGCCTGCGCCGGAGAGATATTTGGCACCGGCGGCGTCTGCACTGGCTTCCTGCGTGCGGCTGAACGCGAGGAACTTGCCGAGCGCTGCCTGCTGGCCTGCCATGATGATGCCCATGGCGGCATCGCCGGCCCCGGCGAGCGCAGCGCCGATCCCCGCCAGCATCGACAGCAGCGTAATGTTGGTGGCCGCGCCATAACCTTCGCGGATGCGGATGATGTGACCGCCGGTGATGTGGCCGAGTTCGTGCGCGATCACGCCCTGCACCTCGTTGGCGGTGTCGGCGGCGTCGATCAGGCCCGAATGGAGGTAGACCACCTGTCCGCCCGCAACGAAGGCGTTGATCGAGGGGTCGTTGATCAGGACCACATCGACATTGCCGGGCACCAGCCCCGCCGCCTCGACAAGCGGCGCGGCGATATCGTCGAGGAAGGCCTCGGTCTCCGCATCGCGCAAGATCGATTGCGCCGCGACGGGTTGGCCGGCGAAAGTCGCCAGGGCCAGAAAGGCGAGAAGGTGGGCAAACAGGCGCATCGGCGGCGAGCCTAAGGGGTTTGCGGCTGAACCGGAACTGAAACCTTTGCCGCTTCGCGCATGAACGCGAGCACGCGGTTGTGAACAAGCGGATCGCGGCGCCACGGATTGGCGAGGCTCAGCAGCGGGGCGTTGTGGTCGCCTTCGGGCAGGAACAGCGTATCGGCGCGTCCCCCGGCCTCGCTCACCGCCTTCGCCAGCGCACGTGAATTGCGCGGTTTTACCAGCGTATCCGCCTCGCCATGGACCAGCAGAATGGGCGGCGCATCGGCGCGCGCATGATTGACCGGCTGGCTTTCGGCACCAGCGCCGGCCGAGCCGAAAGCGGCCTCGGTCGAAGGCGAATCGTAAGGATAGAAATCATAAGGACCCGCAAGCCCGATCACGCCGCGGAGCGCGTCTTGAGGGACACTCTCCTCCTCGAGCCAGCGTCTTTCGAGCGCGACCTGTGCGACATTGTAGGCGCCGGCCGAATGCCCGCCGAGGAAGATCCGCTGCGGATCGCCGCCATGCTCCGCGATATTGGCATGGACCCAGCCCACGACTGCCGAGGTGTCTTCCAGCATCGCGGGGTAGCGACCCTCGTCGCCCAGCCTGTACCCGCCCAGCACGACGACGAAACCTTCTTCGGCAAAGCTGCGCGCGGCAAAGCCATAATGCTGCGGGTCGCCATGCGCCCAGCTTCCGCCGTGGAAGAAGACGAGGACCGGCAGGGGTTCCGCGGCTTCCTCGCCGCGATAGACCAGCAGGCGCTGTTGCCGGTGCGGACCGGTGCTGGCTTCCACGACCTGCTCGACCGAGGTCGAAGGGCCGGCAATGCGGTCGACCGTATCGAGCACGGCATGGGGGTTCTGCCTCAGGGCATAAGACAGTCCGCCGTAAGCCAGGAGGGCGATGACGAAGAGCGAACCTGCGATCCACATGAGCCTGGCCTTCAAACCGTTTCTTCCTTGCTGGCATCCTCGGCATGGCCGACGGATTTCACAATAGCCTCGGCATCCTCGTCATCGAGCAGGCCAATTGACCTCAAGAACTTGCGCCCCTCTTCATAGCCCTCGCCCAGCCACAGTGGAATATTGGCTGCCTTGAGCGCGGCCTTGGCGGCGAGTTCTTCGGGGCTCATCGCCTCGCCTACCTTGCGGATGAAGACTGCGCGCACGCGGTGCGGATTGTCGACCGCAATGGCTGAAAATGCCGTCAGGTCGCCTTGGGAATCGTCGCCCAGCAGCGCAAATTTGATGTCCGGGTATGTCGCGAGGATTCCTTCGATCGCCGCGCGCTTGTGCGCCCCGTGGCTCGACGATCCGAAGGTCTCGCGGTTCAGCCCCCAGTCGCGCAACTGGATCGGGCCGAGCGGGAGTCCGCGCCCGCGCATGTAGGTCACGAGGTAGGAAAACAGGTTCCACGGGCTCGATGAAACGTAGAAAAACGGGCGGCGCGGTGCAGGCAGGTGCTCACCGGCATGACCCTCGCCTTCTGGCAGGCCCTCGTTTCCGCCCAGCGCGTTGTAGAACATGTCCGCGCCCGGCACGAGGATCCGTTCCTCGGGCATCTGCATGAGGACGCGCCGCCAATTGCGCATTACGGCGCGAAAATCGCCGGTGATGCCGGTTTCGATGATCGTGTCGTCAATGTCCGAAATCATCGCGAGACCGGTATCGCGTCCGGGAGCCAGCACGTGGCCATCGGCGCATTGTTTGCCCCTGCCGTTCTCCCAATGGAAAGTCACGGTCTCCCACTCGGGGTGTTCGCCATAGCGCCAGTCGCCTTCGAGCGGGATGTCGAAATGCGCAAAGCCTTCCGCGTCGGTCAGGCCCTGATGCC
>JABDNC010000030.1 GCA_013001165.1 Erythrobacter sp. | reverse complement strand
CTTCGGATCGTCGTCCGCGAGCAGGAAGAGGCGTAAGATGGGCCATAAGAGCAATCCGATCGGTCTGCGCCTGCAGATCAACCGCACCTGGGACAGCCGCTGGTACGCCGAAGGGCGTGATTACGCCAAGCTGCTGGCCGAGGACATCGAGATCCGCAAGTACATCCTCAAGAATGCTGCTCAGGCTGCTATTTCGAAGGTTGTAATCGAGCGTCCGGCAAAGCTTTGCCGCATCTCGATCTACGCTGCGCGTCCCGGCGTCATCATCGGCAAGAAGGGTGCGGACATCGAGAAGCTGCGCACCCAGCTGTCGAAGATGACCGAAAGCGAAGTGAAGCTGAACATTGTCGAAATCCGCAAGCCGGAAGTCGATGCGAAGCTCGTCGCCCAGGGCATAGCCGACCAGCTGATCCGCCGTGTGGCATTCCGTCGTGCGATGAAGCGCGCCATGCAGTCGGCCATGCGCCTTGGTGCCGAAGGCATAAAGATCATGTGTGGCGGCCGTCTCGGCGGTGCGGAAATCGCCCGCGTCGAACAGTACCGTGAAGGCCGTGTGCCGCTGCACACGTTGCGCGCCAACATCGATTACGCTGAAGCTGAAGCGCTCACCGCTTACGGCATCATCGGCATCAAGGTGTGGGTCTTCAAGGGTGAAATCCTCGGCCACGACCCGACCGCGCAGGACCGTCTCATGATGGAATCGCAGACGTCCGGCGTCCGTCCGGCTCGCTGATTGCAGGTATAGGAAAGAACCATGCTGCAACCGAAGAAAACCAAGTACCGCAAGGCGTTCAAGGGTAAGATCCATGGTAACGCCAAGGGCGGCACCACGCTCAACTTCGGCTCGTACGGGCTGAAGGCTCTCGAGCCCGAGCGTATCACCGCGCGCCAGATCGAAGCGGCTCGCCGCGCGATCACGCGTCACATCAAGCGTCAGGGTCGTCTCTGGATCCGCGTCTTCCCCGACGTGCCGGTTTCGAAGAAGCCTGCCGAAGTCCGTCAGGGTAAGGGCAAGGGTTCGGTCGAATACTGGGCAGCTCGCGTGAAGCCGGGCCGCATTCTGTTCGAACTCGACGGCGTTGCCGGTCCGCTGGCTGCCGAAGCGTTCAGCCGCGCAGCCATGAAGCTGCCGGTGAAGACCAAGGTCGTGGCCCGCCTGGGCGACACCTCGCACCTCGGAGGCGAATAATGAGCAAGATCGAAGATCTGCGCCAGAAGAGCGACGACCAGCTGGGTGAAGAACTCACCAGCCTGAAGCGTGAGGCATTCAACCTCCGCTTCCAGGCGGCGACCAACCAGCTCGAAGCTCCGGCGCGCATCCGCGAAGTCCGTCGTACGATCGCCAAGATCAAGACGCTGCAGGGCGAACGCGCCCGCGCAGCGGCAGCCAAGGCGTAAGGAGTAGACCATGCCAAAGCGTATCCTTATCGGCACCGTCACCTCCGACAAGACCGACAAGACCGTAACCGTACTGGTCGAGCGTAAGGTGAAGCATCCCCTCTACGGGAAGATCATCCGCCGTTCGAAGAAGTACCACGCACACGACGAAAAGAACGAGTACACGCTCGGCGACGTCGTGCGCATCGAAGAAACCAAGCCGATCTCGAAGACCAAGACCTGGATGGTCAAGGACCGCGTGACGGCAGGCGGAACCCAGGCTGTCGAGGCTGACCTCGAAGTCGAAGCCGCAGGCAACTGACGTTTTAGGAACTGCCGGGCAATTGTCCCGGCAAGCCAAGAGAAGGAACCGGATCGATGATCCAGATGCAATCCAATCTCGACGTCGCGGACAACAGCGGCGCAAAGCGCGTCCAGTGCATCAAGGTACTGGGCGGCTCAAAGCGCCGCACCGCGTCCGTCGGTGACGTGATCGTGGTTTCCGTCAAGGAAGCCCAGCCGCGCACGAAGGTGAAGAAGGGCGATGTCCATCGCGCTGTCATCGTGCGCACGAAGAAGGACGTACGCCGCCCCGACGGCAGCGTGATCCGCTTCGACAGCAACGCCGCTGTTCTCGTGAACAAGAGCGAAGAACCCATCGGCACCCGTATCTTCGGCCCGGTCGTCCGCGAACTGCGCGGCCGCGGCTTCATGAAGATCATCTCGCTTGCTCCGGAGGTGCTCTGAAATGGCATCCGCAAAGATCAAGAAGGGTGACACCGTTGTTGTCCTGTCCGGCAAGGACAAGGGCAAGACCGGTACCGTCGCGAAAGTCAGCCCCAAGGACGGCAAGATCGTCGTTGAAGGCGTGAATATCGCTGCGCGTCACCGCAAGCCGACCCAGCAGAACCCGCAGGGTGGCATCGACCGCTTCGAAGCGCCGATGCCCATCAGCAAGGTTGCTGTGGCCGATCCCAAGGATGGCAAGCCCACCCGCGTCCGTTTCGAAGAAAAGGACGGCAAGAAGGTGCGCGTTGCCGTGAAGAGTGGGGAGACCATCGATGGCTGATTACACCCCCCGTATGAAGCAGCGCTACGACGACCAGATCGTCAAGGCGATGACCGAAAAGTTCGGTTACAAGAACCGCCTCGAAGTTCCGAAGCTGGAAAAGATCACGCTCAACATGGGCGTTGGCGAAGCCAGCCAGGACAAGAAGAAGGTTCAGACTGCTGCGGAAGAAATGGCGAAGATTGCCGGTCAGAAGCCGGTTATCACCAAGGCCAAGAAGTCGATCGCACAGTTCAAGCTGCGCGAAGGCATGCCGATCGGCGCGAAGGTCACCCTCCGCCGCGAGCGCATGTACGAATTCCTCGACCGCCTCGTGACCATTGCAATGCCCCGCATCCGTGACTTCCGTGGCCTCAACGCCAAGTCGTTCGACGGTCGTGGCAACTACGCAATGGGCCTCAAAGAGCAGATCATCTTCCCCGAAATCTCGTACGATCAGATCGAGAAGGTCCGGGGCATGGATATCATCGTAACCACCACGGCGAAGACCGACGAAGAAGCCCGCGAGCTTCTCAAGCTGTTCGGCTTCCCGTTCCCGGCTGAAAAGTCGGAAGAGAAGGAGGCGGCGTGAGCCGCTTCCGGATCGCAGGATAAGGAAGGAACTTAAGTCCAATGGCGAAACTGAGTTCGATCAACAAGAACGAGCGTCGCAAGAAGCTCGTGAAGCAGTACGCGGAAAAGTTTGCGAAGCTGAAAGCTATCGCGGACGACGAAAGCCTCGACGAAGGTGAGCGCCTGATCGCTCGCCTCAAGATGGCGGAACTCCCGCGTAATGCGAATCCCACCCGCGTGCGCAATCGTTGCGCCACCACCGGCCGCCCCCGCGGCTACTATCGCAAGTTCGGCCTCAACCGTATCGAACTGCGTGACCTCGGCAACAAGGGCCTGATTCCGGGCCTCACGAAGTCGAGCTGGTGAGGTAAAGACAGATGGCTATGACCGATCCCCTGGGTGATATGCTCACCCGTATCCGCAACGGCCAGCAGGCGAAGAAGGACAGCGTCCTTTCGCCGGCTTCCAAGCTGCGTGCGAACGTCCTCGAAGTGCTCCAGCGCGAAGGCTACATCCGTGGCTACAGCGACGATGCTTCGGGCAAGCACCCGCAGCTGCGGATTGAACTGAAGTATTTCGAGGGCGAACCTGCGATCAAGCACGTTGCCCGTGTCTCCAAGCCCGGCCGCCGCGTCTACGCGGGTTCGAAGGAACTCCCCGTCGTTCGCAACGGCCTCGGCATCACCATCGTCTCGACGCCGCGCGGTGTGCTCTCGGACAACGAAGCACGCAACGAAAACGTCGGTGGCGAAGTGCTGGCGGAGGTGTTCTGATGAGCCGCATCGGCAAGAAGCCGGTAGCGATCCCCAGCGGGGTCACTGCCACGATCGACGAAGGCACGCTCAACGTGAAGGGTCCCAAGGGCACCCTTTCGATGGGTCTGTCGGATCTCGTCGAATACAAGCTCGAGAATGACGAAATTTCCGTCACTCCGGCCAACGACACGCGCCAGGCTCGCAACCACTGGGGTATGCAGCGCACGCTCGTGTCGAACCTGGTCGAAGGCGTGACCGAAGGCTTCACCAAGGTTCTCGAAATCAATGGTGTCGGCTACCGTGCACAGGCGCAGGGCAAGAAGCTCAAGCTTCAGCTCGGCTACTCGCACGACGTCGATCTCGACGTTCCCGAAGGTATCGAGGTGAAGACCCCGGACCAGACGACCGTCGAAATCAGCGGTTCCGACAAGCAGGCCGTGGGCCAGTTCGCGGCGAATGTCCGCAAGTGGCGCAAGCCCGAACCCTACAAGGGCAAGGGCATCAAGTATCGCGGCGAGTATATCTTCCGCAAGGAAGGGAAGAAGAAGTAAGATGGCAAAGCTTTCTCTTTTCGAACGTCGCCGTCGCCGCGTCCGCACTGCGCTTCGCAGCCGTGCCGGTGGCAAGCCCCGCCTGTCGGTGCACCGCACCGGCAAGCACATCTATGCACAGGTCATCGACGATGCAGCGGGCAAGACCGTTGCCGCCGCTTCGACGCTGGGCGTGAAGGGCTCGGGCGCGAACGTCGACGCCGCCAAGCAGGTCGGTAGCGACATCGCCGCTGCTGCCAAGAAGGCTGGCGTCACGACCGTCGTGTTCGATCGCGGTGGTTTCCTGTTCCATGGCCGCGTCAAGGCGCTGGCCGACGCCGCTCGTGAAGGCGGGCTGGAGTTCTGATGATGGCTGACGAAAACAAGAACGAAGAAGCCGTAACGGCTGAAACCGAAACCGCTGTGACCAACGAGACGCCGGCTGTTGCCGACACTCCGAGCGAAGCAGCTGCCAACCAGAGTCCCGCGCAGGGTGCCGAAGGCCAGCCGCGCGAGCGTGGCGGTCGTGGTGGCCGTGGTGGCAACCGTGATGGTGGCCGTGGCCGTGGTGGTCGCGACAATCGTCGTGGCAACCGCCGCGAAGAAGAAGACGACGGCATCATCGAGAAGCTCGTTCACATCAACCGCGTCAGCAAGACGGTGAAGGGCGGTAAGCGCTTCGGTTTCGCTGCACTCGTGGTCGTGGGCGACGGCTCGGGCCGTGTCGGCTTCGGCAAGGGCAAGGCCCGCGAAGTGCCCGAGGCGATCCAGAAGGCAACTGCTGCTGCTCGCAAGAAGATGATCCGTGTCCCGCTGAAGGAAGGTCGTACCCTCCATCACGACGGCAATGGTCGCTTCGGTGCCGGCAAGGTCACCGTGCGTACGGCGCCTCCGGGCACCGGTATCATCGCCGGTGGTCCGATGCGTGCAGTCTTCGAAAGCCTCGGCGTCGCCGACGTGGTGACCAAGTCGGTCGGCACTTCGAATCCCTACAACATGATCCGCGCCACCTTCGACGCGTTGACCGACCAGACTTCGCCGAAGTCGGTTGCTCAGCGTCGCGGCAAGAAGGTCGCAGACCTTCTCGGTCGCGGTGGTGCATCGGAGGCCGAGGCTGAAGCCGACGCCGCCGCAATCGCGGAGTAATGACGATGGCCAAAGCAAAAACCATCAAGCTCAAGCAGATCGGTTCGCCGATCCGCCGTCCCGAAGGCCAGCGCAAGATCCTCATCGGTCTTGGCCTGAACAAGATGCACAAGGTTGTCGAGCGTCAGGATACCCCTGAAGTGCGCGGCGCCGTGGCCAAGGTCCCGCATCTGGTGGCGATCGTCGAAGACTAAGGCGCAAGCCTTTGTCGGATACGATTACAATTTGACGGGGGCGGCCTGCTGCGATAGCGGGCCGCTTCCATTTTCCAGCGCGAACAAAAGCGAAAGCGAGTGCAAACATGACTATCAAACTCAACGACATCCGCGACAACCCCGGCGCCCGTAAGGAGCGCATCCGTGTCGGCCGTGGCATCGGCTCGGGCAAGGGCAAGACCGGCGGCCGTGGCCAGAAGGGCCAGAAGAGCCGTTCGGGCGTCGCCATCAAGGGCTTCGAAGGCGGCCAGATGCCACTTCACATGCGCCTGCCGAAGCGCGGCTTCAACAATCCGTTTGGCAAGGACTACGCAGAAGTGAACCTGGGCATGGTCCAGAAGTTCATCGACGCGAAGAAGCTCGACGCCAAGAAGGACATCGACCACGCTGCACTGAAGGCTGCCGGCCTGGCACGCGGCGGCAAGGACGGCGTCCGTCTCCTCGGCAAGGGAGAGATCAAGGCCAAGGCCAAGTTCGTCGTCGACGGTGCCTCGAAGGGCGCCATCGAAGCGGTCGAGAAGGCTGGCGGTTCGGTTGAAGTGATCGCCAAGGGCGAAAGCGAAGCTGAAAAGAAGGCCAAGCGCACCGAAGCCAACAAGGCCAAGAAGTCCAAATAATACCGAAAATATGGGGAGCGGGGTTCGACAAAGGTCGCCTCGCTCCCTATCTGTCCGGTCTAAGCCGGGACGGGCCGGCGACAAGCTAGGATCGAAGACGACCAATGGCATCAAGCGCCGATAGTTTTGCGAGCAACATCAGTCTCGCCAATTTCTCCAAGGCCACGGAGCTCAAGCAGCGTATCTGGTTCACGATCGGCGCGCTGATCGTTTTCCGTTTCCTCAGCTTCGTGCCGCTGCCGGGCATCAATGCCCGCGCTCTCAGCCAGCTAGCCGACCAGACGCAGGGCGGCATCATCGACATGTTCAACATGTTCACGGGTGGCAGCCTGGAACGTATGAGCCTGATCGCGCTTGGCGTCATGCCCTACATCACCGCCTCGATCGTGGTGCAGATGGCCTCGGCCCTGCATCCCACGCTTGCCGCGCTGAAGAAGGAAGGTACCACCGGTCGCCAAAAGCTGAACCAGTACACGCGTTACGGTACGGTATTCCTGTGTACCATCCAGGGCTGGTTCCTCGCTGTCGGCCTCGAAAGCTTCGGCGCTTCGGAAGGTATCGCGGCCGTTGTCGACCCCGGCCTCATGTTCCGTGTCGGCGCGGTCATCAGCCTTGTCGGTGGCACGATGTTCCTGCTGTGGCTTGGTGAGCAGATCACCAGTCGCGGCATCGGTAACGGCGTTTCGCTCATCATCATGGCGGGCATCGTCGCGCAGTTCCCGACCTTCGTGACCAACATGGCTTCAGGCTATAGCGAAGGTTCGATCGCAACCGGCATCCTGCTCGGCTTCATCGCCATGGTCATCGGTCTGATCCTGCTGATCAGCTTCTTCGAGCGTGCACAGCGCCGCCTGCTGGTCCAGTATCCCAAGCGTGCTACGCAGCGCGGCATGATGCAGGCAGACCGCTCGCACCTGCCCCTCAAGCTCAACACGGCCGGCGTGATCCCCCCGATCTTCGCCAGCTCGCTCCTGCTGCTCCCGCTCACGATCACCCAGTTCGCAGGCAATGCGATGGATCCCGACGGCGGCGTCGGCGGCAGCTTCGGCACGGTGCTCCAGTACCTGCAGCACGGCCAGCCGCTCTACATGACGCTGTACGGCCTCGGCATCATCTTCTTCTGCTTCTTCTACACTGCCGTCGTCTTCAATCCCGAAGAGACTGCGCAGAACCTGAAGAAGAACGGCGGCTTCATTCCCGGTATCCGTCCGGGTAAGCGGACCGAGGAATATCTCGACTACGTCCTGACCCGCATCACCGTGATCGGTGCGATCTACCTGACCTTCGTCTGCGTGGTGCCCGAATACATGATCGCGCAGACCGGCGTTCCGCTGTTCCTTGGCGGTACCAGCCTGCTGATCGTCGTGAACGTCACCGTGGACACGATCAGCCAGATCCAGTCGCACCTGCTTGCGCACCAGTACGGCGACCTCATCAAGAAGGCGAAGCTCAAGGGCCGCCAGCGTTAAATCCCGAGACGAAGGGGACACCTCTCGATGGACATCATTCTTCTCGGCCCTCCGGGCGCTGGCAAGGGCACGCAGGCACAGCGGCTTGTCGAACATCACGGCATGCTCCAGCTCTCGACCGGCGACATGCTCCGCGAGACGCGCAAAGCCGATACCGAGCTTGGTCGCAAGGTTGCCGACATCATGGATTCGGGCGGGCTTGTGTCTGACGACATCGTCTCGGCGATGATCGATGCCAAGCTGGCCGACATGGGTCCCGAAGTGGGCGCCATTTTCGATGGCTATCCCCGCACGGAGCATCAGGCAACGCAGCTCGACGAAATTCTCGCCAAGCACGGTCGCAGCCTCGACCATGTCATCGAGCTCGAAGTGAATGAAGACGCGTTGGTAGAGCGTATCACCGGCCGTTATACCTGCGCCAATTGCGGCGCTGGCTATCACGACACTTTCAAGCAGCCCAAAGTCGAGGGTGTGTGCGACCAATGCGGTTCGACCGAATTCAAGCGCCGTCCCGACGATAACGAGGAAACCGTGCGTCATCGCATGTCGGTCTATCGCAACGAGACCGCACCTATCCTCCCGGGCTATGAGAAGCGCGGCATCGTGAAGCGCGTCGACGGCATGGGCGCGATCGACGAAGTCACGCACGCGATCGACGCAATCCTGACCTGATCCGGCTTTCCAAAGCCCGCATTGCTGCATAGAACCTTTCTCGAACAGGGAGAGGTTGATGAACAGGTTCGCATTCTTGGCTGCAGCGTCCGCGCTCGCTCTCGGCTCACCTGCTGCGGCAGAAGTGATGGAGCAGGGTGACGACAGCTTCGTCACGTCCGATAACGCTACTGTCGCGGCAACACCTCGACAGACCTGGCTTGCGCTGATCAAGCCGGGTGAATGGTGGAACGACAGCCACACCTGGTCGGCCGATGCCTCCAACATGACGCTCGTGCCCAGTGCGGGCGGCTGCTTCTGCGAGAAAATACCGGGCGAGGGCGATATCCCGCTGGACGGCAGCGCCCAGCATGCGGTCGTAGTGCAAGCCGTGCCCGACAAGGCGCTGCGCCTGCGTGGTTCGCTTGGCCCGCTGCAGGCTGTGCCCGCGACCGGTATCCTGACCGTCATGCTTGAAGAGGTCGATGGCGGGACCAGGATAAACTGGCAGTATCACGTCGGCAACGTCAGCGGCTTCCCGATCGATACGATCGCTGGCGCGGTGGACGGAGTGATGACGCAGCAGCTTCACGACCTGCGCGATTACCTAGGCCCGCTCGAGAATGAGGCTGAAGGCGACAGCGACGGCGAGGATGAGAGCGAGGACTAGGTCTTCGCCTATATGAACGAAAAGCCGGTCCGGGCGTAGATTGCAAAAGCGGAGCATCTCCGCACTCAGTCTCGCCCGGAGAAGCAATTGCCCGACAAGATCCCCGACCTCGAAACTTTCATCGAAGGTGTGCGAAAGCGTAACCCCGGCCAGGACGAGTTCGTCCAGGCAGTCGAAGATGTCGCGCAGGACATCATTCCCTTCGTCGCCGATCATCCGGAATATCACGAGGCGGAAATCCTCCGCCGCCTTGCCGAGCCCGACCGTATCGTGTCCTTCCGCGTGTGTTGGGAAGACGACGATGGCAACGTTCGCGTGGAGCGCGGGTGGCGGGTGCAAAACAACAATGCAGTCGGCCCCTACAAGGGCGGCCTGCGCTTCTCCGAGAACGTCAACGAGAGCGTGCTGAAATTCCTCGCCTTCGAGCAGACCTTCAAGAATTCACTCACCGGGCTGCCGATGGGCGGCGGGAAGGGCGGTTCAAACTTCAATCCCAAGGGCAAGTCCGACCGTGAGGTGATGCGCTTCTGCCAGAGCTTCATGTCGGAGCTGTTCCGCCATATCGGGCCTGACCGGGACGTGCCCGCGGGTGACATTGGCGTGGGCACTCGCGAAATCGGATATCTCTTCGGCCAGTACAAGAAGCTCACCGGCCGCTGGGAAGGCGTCCTGACTGGCAAGGCCAGCGAATATGGCGGATCGAAGCTGCGCACAGAGGCGACTGGTTACGGTGTCGTCTACTTCCTGCGCGAAATGCTGAAGGACCGCGACGAAGGGCTGGAGGACAAGAGCGCGGTCATATCGGGGTCGGGTAATGTCGCCCTGCACGCGGCGGAAAAACTCATTGGCGAGGGGGCGAAGGTCCTCACCCTGTCGGACAGCGATGGCTTCATCCATGATCCCGACGGGATCGATGAAGAGAAGCTGGACTGGGTGAAGACCCTCAAGATCGAGAAGCGTGGTCGCATCTCGGACTATGCCGACAAGTTCGATGGTGCTGAATTCCACGAAGGCAAGGCGCCTTGGGCGGTCGATTGCGACATCTCCCTGCCTTGCGCAACGCAGAACGAATTGGACGATGGGGGCGCCAAGGCGCTGCTCGACAATGACGTGATGGCCGTGGTTGAGGGTGCAAATATGCCCAGCACTGCCGATGCATCCGCGCGATTCCGCAAGTCGGACATCCTGTTTGGCCCGGCAAAGGCCGCCAACGCCGGCGGCGTGGCGGTATCGGGCCTCGAGATGAGTCAGAATTCCGAGCGGGTAAGCTGGGATCACGAGAAGCTCGACACCATGCTCACTGGCCTCATGCAGGACATCCACGACAAGTGTGTGGAAAGCGGGACCGACGACGATGGCAATGTCGACTACGTCCGTGGCGCCAATATCGCGGGATTCCGGAAGGTTGCCGATGCGATGCTGGCTTTCGGCGTGGTTTGAGGTCGCTTTTGACCTATTGGCCAGCCGCGTGTAGGACCTGTGGTTGAAACTTAGCGGAGACCGCCCATATCGGCGGCCTCGCTGCTTGTGCGCGCTAGCTGTTGACCTTGACGGCGAATCCTATTAAGCGCGCCTTTCATTCGACACTTGCGGTGAGTCCGGCAGGCGACAGCCTTTGTGCACGCCATCCGGGCTTTTTGCGCTACCAGTGCCCGCCAGAGTCAATGAAAACAAAGCGTTGAGATGGGGTCCCGCTTCAAGAGACCCTGTGGAGCATGGAGAATTAAGTGGCTCGTATTGCCGGGGTAAACATCCCCACAAACAAGCGCGTTATCATCGCGCTCACCTATATTCACGGAATCGGCCGTACCAAGGCTGTCGAAATCGCCGACAAGCTCGGCATCGATCACGCGACGCGTGTACAGGACCTCACCGACGAGGAACTGCTTCGCGTTCGTGAAACCATCGATGAAGAGCATACGGTTGAAGGTGACCTTCGTCGCGAAACCGCGATGAACATCAAGCGCCTTATGGACCTGCGTTCCTATCGCGGCCTTCGTCACCGTGCCGGTCTGCCCGTTCGCGGCCAGCGCACCCACACCAACGCCCGCACCCGCAAGGGTAAGGCCAAGCCGATCGCCGGCAAGAAGAAGTAAGCTTCGGCTCGTCCGATAAGCTTTTCCCTTCTTGATAGAATAGAGGAATACACACCATGGCACGCGAACCCGGCCGCGTTAGGCGCCGCGACAAAAAGAACATCTCGAGCGGCGTTGCGCACATCAACGCCAGCTTCAACAACACCATGATCACCATCACCGATGCACAGGGCAATGCGATCAGCTGGTCCAGTGCCGGCATGATGGGCTTCAAGGGTAGCCGCAAGTCGACTCCATATGCCGCACAGGTTGCCGCCGACGACGCGGGCCGCAAGGCCGCCGAGCACGGCGTTCGCACCCTCGAGGTCGAAGTGAAGGGCCCGGGTTCGGGCCGTGAGAGTGCACTGCGCGGTCTCGCCGCAGTGGGCTTCACGATCACCTCGATCCGCGACGTGACGCCGATCCCGCACAACGGGGTCCGTCCTTCCAAGCGTCGCCGCGTCTGATCCGTACCTGCCTGGTGGCTCGGATACGCTGAGCCACCGACACATTCACGGACCGGACGCTCGATAGAGAGCTCCGGTCCTGCCCGCATCCACACCAGGGGAAATCCATGTCCGTCAACATCAAGAACTGGCAGGAACTCAAGAAACCCAACACCCTCGACATCAAGGACGGTGGCGACAAGGACCGCAAGGCAACCTTCGTTGCAGAACCGCTCGAGCGCGGCTTCGGCCTCACGCTCGGCAACGCGCTGCGTCGCGTCCTGCTGTCCTCGCTGCAGGGTGCAGCCATCACCTCGATCAAGATCGAGAACGTGCTGCATGAATTCTCTTCGCTCGCAGG
>JABDNC010000228.1 GCA_013001165.1 Erythrobacter sp. | reverse complement strand
GTCGATTATGCCGAGCACGCCCGCCGCAAGTACGGCGACTCCGTCCAGTTCTACATGGAAGCCTCGGAATATTACGTCGACGACGTGCCCGAGAAGATCAGCTTCCTCGACCAGGTCCGCAGGCTCTTCAGGCGCAGCCCGCGCGCAGCCTGACAGGCTGGCCGGATGCATCGTCTAACAGCAATTTTCCTGCTGGTGGGACTGTCCCCGCTGCTGGCGGTCCTGGGTTTGGTCACGCGCATTAGCCAAGGCTCCCCAGTCCTCTTCAGGCAGCAGCGCTCGGGGCTCGGTGGAAAGCTTTTCAGCATCGCGAAATTCCGCTCGATGACCGACAGGCGCGATGCGAATGGCGAATTGCTGCCTGACGAAGAGCGGGTTACCGCATGGGGCAGGTTCCTGCGTCGCTCGCGTCTGGATGAACTGCCGGGCCTCTGGTCGATCGCCCGCGGCGAGATGGCCTTCGTCGGCCCCCGACCGCTCCTTCCCGAGACCATCGCCTCCTTGGGAGAGCGGGGACAGGAACGCGGCAAGGTGCGTCCCGGCCTTACAGGCTGGGCGCAGGTGAACGGCAACACCTTGCTGAGCCTCGACGAAAAGGTCGCTCTCGATCTGGACTATGTGAGAAACCCGAGCCTTGGGAGGGATCTGGTCATCCTCATGCGGACATTCTGGGTCATGATCGGGGGCGAGCGCCGCACTTCGGTTGCGGGCAGCAGGGCGAAGCCCGACCTTTCGCAGCACCGCTGAATCTTCAGGCGGGTTTCAGGCCCTTCAGGTCCGTTAGCGATAGCCGCGGCGCGTGATCGTCGCTCGGCGGGGGCTTGTTGTGGATGCGGCCAGGACGGAATAGCTGGATCGTCAGCCAACCCATCTGGTTGGGCGCAAGGAAATCCTTGGTCGCATTGTCGGCAATGTAGACGTGTTCTTCGGGAGAGTGGCCGCTGCGTTCTTGGATTTCGGCAAAAGCGCGCGGATGCGGCTTGCCGAAATCCCCCTCCCACTCGCCCGTCAGGATGCAATGATCGAACCTGTCTTTAAGTCCGAGAACTTCGAGCTTTCTCGCCTGCATTCCAGACGGACCATCGCTGATCAGGCCGATACGCCTCTCGGAAAACCTCTCGAGGAAACCCTCCACATCGTGACACAATTCGATCTCGGGATCATGCCCGCGATAGATGCGCACGAGTTCGGAAATATCCCGGTCTTTCGGCGCAATTCCGCAGTAATCGAGTGCCCGGTCGAAGATGTCGCCGCGATGTCCGATGGCAAGCAGTTCGTAGCAGACGGTCGCAAAGCGCTCGCTATCCAGGAGGTGCGATAGCGAGCGCCCGACCGCAGCGAAGCCGCTGCGAGCGAAGTCGCGCTCAAGATAGAGCGTGTCGTCGAGATCGAGCACCACCGTCCGGGCAGTCAGCTCAATCACACGAATACCGCCCCATCGTAGCGCAGCATTGTGGCGCCATCTTGCCAGTCGTCGCTCGCGCATTCGGGGCGACCGCTGGCCAATGCAAGGACGCTTTCGGCGAAACGAGCGCCGGCATGGTCGGCCAGGGGATACCCCCCGCCGAACCGGGCGTTGATTTCGAACACGCGCATGCCGAGACGCGCATCGTCGATCAGCTGGAAACAGGACACGCCTCTCAGGCCCGGCAGCGCCTCCACGATGCTCGCGGCGATTTTTTCGATATCGGGGCACTTCGCGGTCCGCCCCTTTTCGACCTCGCCGGCCCGCACCGAAAGGCGGATATGGGGAATTACCGATGCGAGCCGCCCTTCGGCATCGACGTAGATATTGACCGTATATTCCTCGCCGTCGAGCAGGTCCTGCAGGATCATCGGTTCGTCATATCGGGGCAGCAGGTCATCGGGCGAGTCGATTTCCCCGATCCCCCTGCTCGCGCTTCCTCCAGACGGCTTGATGAAGGACGGCCAGCGCCAGGAATCCGGATCGGCGCGTACCTCTTCTGCCGTTGCTGTCTTGGGAACCGAAACGCCGGCCTCGGCCAGTCTGGCGGCTGTCATCGCCTTGTCGCGCACGATTTCGATCGTTTCGGGTGAGCTGACGTGAACCATCGTTCCGACCGCAGCGAAACGGTCTTTTGCGAGCGACAGCGGGTAGAGCTCAGGGTCGATTGTCGGGACAAGAAGCCTGACCCCGTGGTTCTCGCAATATGTGAGCAGATGTTCGACATAGCTATCGTCCGTACAGCGCGGCACGGCGAAGCATGCGTCTGCATCGCGGCAGGCAGCGCTCAGGTCCGGTTCGAGATCGCAGGCATGCACTTCCAGATCGAGGTCCAGCCTTTCTGCCGCTGTGCGAAAGCAGCTGATCAGTTCGACCCTGCGCCCGGCCGAGGTGAAGAGAATGGGGAAGCGTTCGGCACTCATCCTTCCGCCATCACCTCCCGCCGCATGGTTCCGGCCAGCGCGCCGACGCCCTTGCGACGAGCCAGATGGTCGAGCAGCTCGTCCCATTGCGGAAAAATCTCTTCAGGCGCGAAGGACCGGGCTGCTTCGCGGGCGCCTTCGCCAAGCTGGCGGCGTTGTTCGGAATCGTTGACCAGCCGTTCCATCGCGGCAGCTAGCTGCCCGACCTGTTCGGTAGGCACCAGCAAGCCGCTTGCATGGTTATGCAGCATCTCGTCCGGCCCGAAATCGCATTGCGTTGCGATCACCGGCAGACCTGCCGCCATGGCCTCGCCCAAAACATTAGGGAATCCTTCGTAGCGGGAAGAAAGCACGAATATCTCGGTTTCGGATAGCCATGCACCGGGGACCTCGCTCGTTCCGCGCAGGGTGACGCTATCCTGTAGTCCGCGCTTGTCGATCAGGGACTGGAGGTTCTCCTGCTCGCCTCCGCTCCCCCAGATATCGAGGTGCCAGTCCGGGTGTCGCTGAGCGATCCGCGCAAAGGCCTTCACGAGAAGGTCGAAGCCTTTCTGGCGATCGAGCCTCCCGACGCCGGAGATCCGTCGTGTTTCTCGTCCGGCCTCGAATGCCGGCGGTGTAACCGGGTTGTTGATTACCACCAGCCGATCCCTGAGGCCGACCGGGAAACACCGCTTAACGCCTCTGGTCTGGCAAACGATCGCATCGGCACGGCGGTAGGCGCGGCGAAGCAAGCGGTTCCACAGGGGATGCGCGCTCTGTTCCTCGGGATTGTTACGCTCGCACGCGACCCAGCCATGCTGCATCCCGGCACCGGCAATTCCGGCAATCAGGTTGTTCTTCGTGAGGAAAGACAGCAGCACGTCGGGCTGCAACTGCGCCAAGGTCTTCCTGAGGTGCCAGATCTTGCGCAAGACGGAAGTCGCGCCACCACCGTTACAATCGAGCCGAACGAACTCCACGCCTGCAGGGAGCGAGTGATAGACCGGGTCATCCGGCGCATCGAAACTGATTAAGGTCACCCGGCGTCCGGACGCATGCCAATGGTCGCACAGCTGTCCGATAACGCGCTCGG
>JABDNC010000022.1 GCA_013001165.1 Erythrobacter sp. | reverse complement strand
GCATCGGCGATGATGCGAGGGTCCTGCTTTTCCAGCGCGGCCTTGAAGTTGTCGAGCGAGCGGCCGACGTATTCGCGCACCGGCCCTGTGAACCCTTCATAGCATCGCTCGGCGCGCTGCATGGCGGCAATATTCACCTGCTCGTCGCGCGGGTGGACCTTGAGCTTTTCCAGCGCGGCTCGGCTCTTCTCGACTTCCTTCTTGCTGCGCTTGTCGTCCTCGTCGACGATCACGACGTTCTTCTGATAGCCGCTGGCCGGGACCGACACGTCGATTTCGAGCAATCCGTTGGTGTCGTAGGTGAAGCGCACCTCGACCTCGATCTCGCCGCGCGGCTTGGCAGGCACCGGGACGACCAGATCGCCCAGCTTCACATTGTTCTTCACCTGCCGCGCTTCACCCTGGTAGATTCCGGAATGGATCTGACGCTGGCCGTCCTCGGACGTGGTGTAGCTCTGCATCCGGCTGACCGGCACCGGGGTGTTGCGCTCGATGATCGGCGAGAAGATGCCGCCGATCCGGCCGCCATAGGCATCGTCCATCCCGATCTCGATGCCCAAAGTGAAGGGCGCGACATCGGTGATGCGGATTTCTTCCAGCCCGTCGCCATTCGACAGAAGCCCCGCCTGGATTGCGGCACCCAGCGCCACGGCATGATCCGGGTGGACTGTGGAATTGGGGAATCGCTTGAACATGCGCGTGAGCGCCTTGCGCACCACCGGCATGCGGGTCGCACCGCCGACCAGCACAACATCGGACAGGCTTTCGACATCGATGCCGCTGTCGCGCAGCGAGCGGATCACCGGATCGCGCAGACGCTTCACCAGCGCTTCGGCTGCCTCCTCGAATTCCTGCGTGTCGATGTCGGCGGTGAACTCCTCGTCGCCCACTGTGACGCGGAAGGTGGCAAGGTTCGCGCTCGACAGGGCGCAGCGGGTCTTCTCCGCTGCCAGCTGGAGCAGCGCTTCGCGCCGGTCCGAGGGGATGCGGTCGAGCGTGTCTGAGGCACCCAGCTTCGGCTCTGCCAGCTTGACCATGACCTCGTCGAAATCGTCGCCGCCAAGGCGGTTGTCACCGGCAGAAGCACGCACTTCGACGATGCCTTCGAACATCTCCACGATCGAGACGTCGAAAGTACCGCCGCCAAGGTCGAAGACTAGGAACGGCTCGCGCTCTTCCTTGTCGATCAGCCCGAATGCGAGCGCTGCTGCGGTCGGCTCGTTGATCAGGCGCTCGACCTTGAGGCCGGCGATCTCGCCCGCCCGCCGCGTGGCGCGGCGCTGGCGTTCGTTGAAATAGGCAGGGACGGTGATCACTGCGCCTTCGGGGCGCTCGCCCGTAGCAGCCTCGACATCGTCGACGAGGCTGCGCAGCACCATCGCCGAGAGTTCCTCAGGCGAATAGGAACGCTTGCCGAGCGTTGCCTTGTTCTCCGTCCCCATGCGCCGCTTGAAGCTCGTCACCGTTTCGGACGGATGCGTCGCCATTCGGTCGAGCGCGGCACGCCCGACCCAGCTCTGCCCGCTCGAATCGATCGAGACGGCCGAAGGCGTCAGGAATTCGCCCAGCGCATTGGGGACGAGCTCGCTCTCCCCGTCGCGCCAGATCGCCACCGCACTGTTGGTGGTGCCAAGGTCGATACCGATGATCATGTCCGGATCAGAAACCCTCGAGCGACTTCTTGGATTCCTCGCGCCGCTTGGCGGCATAGGCGAGGCCATCTTCGAGGGTTTGCGCATCGAGACCGGTCAGTGCCTCCAGGCGCTCACGCTCGCTCGCGCTGAGGTCCGCCCAGCTCCGTTCCTCGGGCAGGTCGGCCATGCGCGCTTCCATTTCCAGCGCCATGTCTTTCGTCGCTTCCATGATGACCGGCAGCGATTCCATCACTGCCGCGATTAGCCGCGGGTCTTGCTGCAGGGCCAGCGACTTGCGCGCGTAGGATGCGCCCGATTCCGTCTTGAAGAAGGTGTTGACGTCGGTGAGCTCTTTGGTCGTGAAATTGGCCGCGTAGATCTCGATCATTGCCTCGCGCATGATCGGTTCCATCGACTGCATCATATTGGACATGAGCTCGGGCATCATCTGCGTCATGCGTGCATTGCGTTCGTCGCGCACGGGATCGATCAGGAGCGCGGCCTCGCGCACTTCTTCGTCGCTCATCGCGCGATCGATGCCGCCGACACCCAGACCGGTCGCGAGCGTCGCTTGCGTTGCCTCTGCGCCCATTTCCATCATCGGCTTGAGCATCTTGTCGAACATGCCGCCGGTCATTTCCGACATGGCCCCTGCAGGCATGATCGTGGCGATCACTTCGCGGGCCAGCGGCAGGCGGGCTTCCTGTTCGGCGGTTAGCGGCTCGACCTTGAACATCTCCGCCATGGCAGCGAAGACTTCATCCTGGCTCTGCTCGTCCTGCTCCTGCGCAATCGCAGGCTGTGCCGACAGCGCCAGCGGCGCGCCGAGCGCGAGAATCCATTTTTTCACGATAGCGTCCCTCCCAATAATGCGCCCTTACTGCCGCAGCGCAGAGTAAGGCTCAAGTATTCAAGCAGTGTAATTTCGACCGCCCAAATGAGCGCGTGATTTTTACAACGCAGCCAAAGCAGGCAGGGCATCGCCACTGGGGCTATCGAGAAGAACTTCCAGCAGGGTGATCGTCACCCGGCAGCGTTCCGGATGGGCTGCATCCGCCAGCGCTGCCCCGACCTCCGCCCGCTGCAGACCGCCCCGCACCCGCGCCTCGCGGATCGTCCAGTCGGGAAGGGCTATGCTTGAGCCGCCAGCGGTCGGCAGGATGAAGTTGCGATTGTCGAGGAACTTCATGGCGAGGTCCTGTTCCTGCAGGACGACCTCCGGATCGAGCTGCAGGTCCTTGCCCAAGGAACTGCGTGAATAGACATCGCGGCACTGGTCTTCGCCCTGCCGCTCTGCGGCTTTCAGCCACGCTAGGTAGAGGCGGCTCGCCTCGATCAGTTCGAACCTCGTGACCTCCGGTCGCACCCGCAGGATCTGGTGCCTGACGTAAGAGCGCGCCTCGTTCAAATCATAGCCGTCAGCCGCAATGTTGAATGCGAACATGTCGGCGAACTCGCGGTCGCGGTCAGCCATGACCGCCATGTCGACGCCGTCCCCGAAGATCTGTCCGGCGATCGTATCGAGCTTCGCCATGTCGAACGCCTCGGTCGAGATCGGAGCCGGCACGACAGTCGAACTGACCGGCGCCGGGGCGCTGGTCGGCGCGGGGGCGGGACCGGGCCTGCGATCATCATCGTCGGAATCGCTACACATGGCGACGAGGAAGAAGAGCCCGAACAGCCACCAGATGCCGTATTTGTCGAGCCCATAGCGTTCGAAAACATTCGAATTCTGAAGGCCGTACTCCTCGACCTCGGCCTGATAACGCGAGGGCTGGTAAGACTCAGGTTCCGTCCAATCCTCGTCATTCGAGGGATCGATATAGACGCGCGGGACCGAAACTAACGGCTCCGGCTCCGGCTCCGGCTCCGGCTCCGGCTCCGGCTCGGGCTCGGGCTCGGGCTCCGGCTCGGGCTCGGGCTCGGGCTGTGGCTCCGGCTCGGGCTCCGGCTCGGGCTCCGGCTCGACGATCAGGGCTGGTTCGACC
>JABDNC010000283.1 GCA_013001165.1 Erythrobacter sp. | reverse complement strand
TCCTTGCGGCGCTGTTCGATCGCGTCGTAGCGCTCGGTCGGGCTCATCGTGTCGATGCCGTCGCGCACGCGGTCGGTCACATCGGACAGGGCAGTCGTCACGTAAATGCGCGAGCCGGGTGCGGCGGGCAATTCTTCGGTGAAGGTCTTCGCGAGGAAGCCGTTCTCGAGATAGTTGTTCTCGGCGGTCGAGTTGAACTGGACCGAACCGCGCGCGCAGTGGTGGTTGGTGACCACGAGGCCGACTTCCGAAACGAAGCTGGCCGAGCAACCGCCGAGCGAAACGACAGCGCCCATGGGGAAGCCGGTCAGGTCGGACAGTGCCTCGGCATCGATTTCGAGGCCGGTCGCGCGAAGGTCTTCGGCGATCTCGGGCAGCTGGTCGGGAGTGAACATCCCTTCCTTGGCGGCAATGGGCGCGGAAGCGGCGCACGCCAGAAGAGCGGCGACAGTGGCGGTTTTACGCATGGAAAGTGAGTCCCCTAGAAGTGGCGCGCGACCCCTCGCGCGGGTTGCCTCACGTCCTAGGAAGGATGACCAAAGGCCGCAAGCAATCAGGCCTGTCGTTCGTCGAACAGCCGCCGGCGCCCGTCAAACGGACATGGCGCCAAGAAAAAGGCACCGCGAGCAATGCGCCCGCGGTGCCTCGTGTCTGGCTCGACTGCCGAAATCGTCAGTCTTCGGTCTGTGCCGTTGCCTGCGCTTCGGTAGCAGCTGCAGCCTCTTCCAGCGCAGCTTCCGCTTCCTCGATGGCCTCGGCGGCTTCGGCAACGGCCTCGGTCGCTTCTTCGATCGCTTCGGCCTCGGCTTCCATCGCAGCCATTTCTTCACGCGCCTTCACGTCGATGATGCGGTCGCGTTCGTAGGCGAGCACACCTTCCACCGGCGGGTGACGTCCGATCAGGATACCGAAGAAGTTGTTCATCTTGCCGGCAGCGCGCAGATCGGCCTGGACAACGTCGTAGTCCGCAAGGCTGCCGAAATTCGAATATTCGACCGGCTGCGGCTGACGACCGGTGGCCTCGTAGCCGACGGTTGCCATCTGCATGTCTTCGTCGCTCGCCCATTCCTGCGCGAGGAAGGTGCCGAGGTCGGTGACCTCTCCAGCCTCGACCTCGAACTTGACCGTACCCATGCAATAGCAGGTACCCAAGGTCTGGCCGTTCGGAATCCAGAAGATCGGGCCGTAATAGGTATACGTGCCCGGTTCGACCTGGATCATGTAGGAATAGCTTTTCTCGCCGTCGGTACCCTTCGAGAACACGTATTGCGGGCCGAACGATACCAGCATGCGGCGCTCGATATCGCCGATGCTGAAGGTTTCGCGCGTCACAACTTCAGGCGCTTCGGGACGCGGCGAGCGCTTGGTGCGCTGGCCTTCCCAGATCTTAAGTTGCTTCTCGTAGCGAGCGAGACGGCTCTCGTAGCGTTTGGCCGCCTTCTCGAACTTTTCTTCCCACTCTTCGGTGTATTCCGCGATGTCATCTGCATCGGGGGTCTTCACGAAGAGGCCGTTCCCGCGGTTGGGAAGCGTGAGGAGGATGTGCCCCTTGTCGGCTGCGATCGTATCCTTGCCCTTGAGGAGGTTCTTTTCCTCGATAGCTTCATATTCGACTTCCTGCGCGACCGCAGGAGCAGCGACAGCGAGTGCAGCGCCCGTGGCGACAGCGGCGATTGCCTTGCGGATCATCTTCATGGTTCGACCCTCCCCTGCTCGGGCTTCGGACCAGATGCGACGCGCGCCTGCATGAGCAGCTTGTTCTCGCGCTCGGTCGCTTCGGTCTGGCTGTTGCCTTCTTCGAAATTGAATTCCTGCCACAGGTCCTTTTCGAGGCCGTAGCGATCATAGCCCTTATAGAACATGCAGTTACGCATGTTCAGGCGGCGCTGCTTGCGGCGCTCGCCCGAGCCGAAGATGGCGTCGGCCATCATACCGCCGATGGCGCCGCCGATCGCGCCAGCCAGTACACCGTACTGGACCATGTTGGCAGCCATCTGCCCGCCATCTACACCGGCATAGAAGCTGATGCCGCTCGACAGCGCATCACATTCGGTGATGTCGTAGTAAGCCGTCGCGAAATCGGTGTCTTCGCGGTGGAAGTAGAAATACTTTTCGAAATCGTCGACTTTGGCTTCGGCCATGTCGAACTGAAGTGCGGGCATGGGCACGGCTTCGATTTCTGCTTCGGTGAATTCCCGCTGCGGCAGCGGTTCATCGACATATTGCGCCTGCGCTGCCACGGAAAGCGGCAGGGCAAGCAGGGCTAGACGGGAAAACCCCATTAGCGACCCCCTGTTGAAATTAAACTTACGATCCGGGGCCAAGACTAGCCCCTGACAGTAAATCGTCAACTCAATGGGAGGTCGATTCCCAGTTTTATTTAGCTGTCGAGCTTCGCTTTCAGGATCTGGTTCACCACAGCCGGATTGGCCTTGCCCTGCATCGCCTTCATCGTCTGGCCGACAAAGAAACCGAACAGCTTGTCCTTGCCGCCGCGATACTGTTCGACCTTGTCCCCGTTATTGGCGAGGATTTCGTCGATCGCCGCTTCGATGGCGCCGGTGTCGCTGACCTGCTTGAGGCCCTTTTCATCGGCAATCGCTTCGGGATCGCCGCCGTCCTTGAGGACGAATTCGTAGATTTCCTTGGCCTGCCCGCCGGAGATTTCGCCCTTGTCCTGCATCGCAAGGATGCTGGCCTGAGCTTCGGCGGTAGCGTTTGCCATGTTCGCTTCGTCGCCGAGAGATTTGACCACGCCCGGTGCGACCGAGAGCGCCCAGTTGGCGACCTGCGTTGCGACCTTCGCTTCCGCCTTGCCGATCTTGGCAGCGGTGGCAGAAAGCAGTGTTTCGAAACGACCGAAAGTTTCAACTTCTGCAGTCAGTTCGCGGGCGTTGTAGGGCGTGAGGCCCAGCTCGTTCTCGTACCGCGCACGCTTGGCGTCGGGCAGTTCGGGAAGCGAGGCGCGGCAATCTTCGAGGAAGCTGTCTTCCAGCTCGAGCGGGAGCAGATCCGGATCGGGGAAGTAACGATAATCATGCGCGTCTTCCTTCGAACGCATGGTCCGCGTGGTGCCCGTGTTCGGATCGAACAGGCGCGTTTCCTGATCGACCGTACCGCCGTTCTCAATCACATCGACCTGGCGGTTGGCTTCGTATTCGATGACCTGCATCACGAAGCGCACCGAGTTCACGTTCTTGGTCTCGGTACGCGTGCCGAATTCCTCACCCGGACGGCGGACCGACACGTTCACGTCGGCGCGCATCGAGCCTTCTTCCATGTTGCCGTCGCACGATCCGACATAGCGCAGGATCGAGCGCAGCTTGCGGATATAGGCGCCTGCTTCTGCAGGGCTGCGCATGTCGGGCATGGAAACGATCTCCATCAGCGCGATGCCGACGCGATTGAGATCGACATAAGACATGGTCGGGTGCTGGTCGTGCATCAGCTTGCCCGCGTCCTGTTCGACATGGATGCGCTCGATACCGATGACCTTGTCTTCCGGGATACCGGCCTTCTCGTCGGCCTCGATGTGCAGCTGCCCTTCGCCCACGATGGGGTGGTAGAGCTGGCTGATCTGGTAGCCCTGCGGAAGATCGGCGTAGAAGTAGTTCTTGCGGTCGAACCGGCTCCACTTGTTGATCTGCGCCTCGATCGCCATGCCGGTGCGCACGGCCTGACGGATGCACTCGCGATTGGGAACGGGCAGCATGCCTGGCATGGCCGCATCGACGAGGCTGACCTGCGTATTCGGCTCAGCGCCGAATGCGGTCGAAGCGCCGCTGAACAGCTTGGCGTTGGAAGTGACCTGCGCGTGCACCTCGAGGCCGATCACGACCTCCCATTCGCCGGTTGCGCCCTGGATGCGGTAAGTACTCATGTCGTCTGCTCCTCGCGGCGGATGTAGATCAGGTTTTCACCCCTGATCAGCAGGTCGAAATTGCGCCTGCCCATTTCCGCCTGGAAATTCCTGCTCGTGCCCCGGTCGGGGAAAATGTGATCGTGCGGCTCGATATAGACCAGCGCGGCGCGGTCAAGCCAGCCGGTATTCGCGGCGAAAAGATCGTCTTCGAAACCCTCGATATCAACCTTCACCGCGAACAATTCGCCGCCTTCGACCATGGCAACGCAATCGTCGACGGTAATCACGCGGCAGCCGCTGTCGGCCCGCTTGGTGGTGACCGCATAGGCTTCCACATCGCTATCAACCGAGACGAAACCGGCCTCCCCACCGATCGCCGCCTCGAAGATCTCGATGCGCTCGCGGCCCGCGCAGTTTATTTGCGCCAGCGCCACATTCGCCGCATCGGGTTCGACGGCCACGATGCGCGCCTCGGGCCACTCACGGGCGAACCAGAGGGCCGACGCGCCGATGTTGGCACCGGCATCGACGATCACGGGCACATTGCCGCGCGAACGGATGGCCGCTTCGAAGCTCTTGAGGCGAGCGACCTGCTCGTCCTGCGGGATGACATATTGCTCGTCGCGCCAGACCTGTCGGACGACCTCGAGATCGCGCGTCCCGCGGCGCACGCGATTCGTCTCGCCACCACCCAAAGGCAGGATCGTACCCACAGCGGCGCGCGCGGTGAATAGCGGACCGCCGCGAAGCAGGTCCTTGGCGGCGTCGAGAGCGCCGCCTTTCAAGCTCACCACCATTTCTCCGGCTGCGCGTCGAAACCGGCGCGCTGCTGGATCGCGAGACCGGCGTTGAGAACGCCCTGCTCGTCGAACGGCTTGCCGACGATCTGGAGGCCGAGCGGCAACCCGTCTTCGTTGGTCGTTGCCGGAACGCTCATCGCGGGAAGGCCTGCAAGCGATGCGGGAACGGCGAAAACGTCGTTCAGGTACATCGTCAGCGGATCATCGTTGAGCGAACCCAGCGGGAAGCTGGCGGTCGGCGTGGT
>JABDNC010000280.1 GCA_013001165.1 Erythrobacter sp. | reverse complement strand
CGACTTCGGATACCGAGGTCATCATCCATCTCGTCGCGACGAGCCGATATCCGACCATCATGGACCGCCTCATCGACGCGCTGCGCCTCCTCGAAGGGGCCTATGCGCTGATCGTGATGACGCCCGAAGGAATGATCGCCTGCCGCGACCCGCTTGGCATCCGCCCGCTGGTGATGGGCAAGATAGGCGATGCGACCCTCTTTGCCAGCGAAAGCGTGGCCTTCGACGTAGTCGGTGCGGAAATGGTTCGCGAGGTCGAACCGGGCGAACTGATCCGCGTAGATTTCGACGGCAACGTCGATTCGCTCCATCCCTTCGGCAACCACTCGCCCCGCCCCTGCATCTTCGAGCACGTTTATTTCAGCCGTCCCGACAGCATTTTCGCCGGACGCAGCGTTTATGAAGCGCGCAAGGCCATCGGGGTCGAACTTGCGCGGGAAAACCCGATCGATGCCGATCTCGTCGTACCCGTGCCCGACAGTGGCGTGCCCGCCGCAATCGGCTACGCGCAGGAAGCTGGCATCCCCTTCGAGCTAGGTATCATCCGTTCGCACTATGTCGGACGCACGTTCATCCAGCCATCCGACGGTGCGCGCCACGCCGGTGTGAAGCGCAAGCACAACGCCAATCGCAGCCTAGTCGAAGGCAAACGCATCGTCCTGATCGACGATTCGATCGTTCGCGGCACCACCTCGCTGCAGATCGTCGAAATGATGCGCGATGCGGGCGCTAAAGAAGTGCACTTCCGCGTCGCCAGCCCGCCGACGGCACACAGTTGTTTCTACGGTGTCGATACGCCCGAGCGTTCCAAGCTGCTTGCGGCGCGCATGGACGTCGAACCGATGCGCGAATTCATCAAGGCCGACAGCCTGGCTTTCGTGTCGATCGACGGCCTTTATCGTGCGGTCGGCGAGAAGCCCCGCAAGGCGTCCTGCCCGCAATTCTGCGATGCCTGTTTCACGGGCGACTATCCGACTTCCCTGACCGATCTTTCGCGGCGCGAAGACAAGCAAAAACAACTTGCCCTGCCGGTCGACAAGGTAGCCTGAAATGACCAAACCACTCGACGGTAAGCTCGCCCTGATCACCGGCGCGAGCAAGGGCATCGGCGCCGCCACCGCAAAGGCACTTGCCCAGGCTGGCGCCCATGTCGTTCTGACCGGCCGCGATGTCCGCTCGCTCGAAAAGGTCGAGGACGCGATCCACGAAGTCGGCGGCGCATCCACTATCGCACCTGTCGATCTCGGTGAGAGCGACGGCATCGCCCGTCTCGCCTCCGCAATCGCCGGGCGCTGGGATAAGCTGGATTACCTCGTTATTTCCGCAGCCTACCTGCCGACGCTCAGCCCCGTGACCCAGATCGACGGCAAGCAGTTCAGCCAGGCGGTCACCACCAACCTGCTCGCCACGCAGGCCCTGCTGGCGAATTTCGATCCTCTCCTGAAGCGTGCCGAGGCTGGCCGTGTCATCGGCCTTACCAGCAGCGTAGGTAATGAACCGAGGGCGTATTGGTCGGCTTACGGTGCTACCAAGGCTGCGTTCGACAATCTGCTCGATTCCTACGCGCAGGAAGTCGAAAAGATCGGCAACGTTCGCGTTGCCAATATCGACCCCGGCGCCACGCGCACAGCAATGCGTGCCAAGGCTTATCCCGGCGAAGACCCGCAGACGGTCAAACCGCCTGAAGATGTCGCAGCCCGCATCGTCGAGCTGCTCGTTGATGATTTTCCCACCCGCCACCGAGAGCGGGTCGAGGGGTAAGTTAACCCTATCTCGTGACCGAATCTTAATTCCGAACCGCGACACTCGCCCGATATCGCGCGCCCGTCCCTATGGTGCGTGATCTGATGGATCGGATCAGGGTAGAAGGTCTCGAAATATGAACTACCAGACTCAGGATCGCTATCTGACGGCAGCGCAGGAAGACCGTTGCGCGCCGCGGACCAAGCTCACCATACCCGGACAGCTACGCGCCAGTGGCGGACGCGCTTTCCAGACCGTGGTCCACGATCTTTCGATCTCGGGTTTCTCCGCAGCAGCCATCAACCGCATGCATGAAGGCCAGATGTGCTGGCTGACCCTGCCCGGTCTCGAATCGCTGCAGGCGCAGGTTGTATGGTGGGAAAACTGCCTCGTCGGCTGTGCTTTCAGCGAACTTCTCTCGCCGATCGTGCACGACAATATTCTCGCCCGCTACAGCGGCGAAGGCGCTTACCGCCCATACTGATCTCGCGAGTTAAGGCGGCGACACCGACAGTCTTGGCGGCGGCCTGATGGGCCTGGCCTGAACCTTGTCCGGATGGCTCGTCGTCGGTGGCGGTGCGCCCTAGCGGCCTCCGCCACCACTCGTATCCAGCCCTTACTACTCGGCGTTCTTAACTATCTGGCGCACCAGCGCCTGAAATGCCGCGCGATTGTCCGAGCTGGTCGCGGTAGGCCAGTTGCTCACTGCGGCGACCACGAGATTCTGGCTCGGTACGATGGTAATCGCCTGACCGAAAATTCCCTGAGCGCCATAAGTGTCGCCCGGATAGGTCCACCACTGATACCCGTAACCGTAGCCGGGTGCCCGCGGGCCGAACTCCACCAGAGGCGATCCGGCCTCTGCAAACCATCCGTCAGGAACTACGCCCTCGCCGCCCTCAAGGACAAACTGTCCGAAGCGGGCGTAGTCCGACAATCGCAGCGAAAGGCAACAACCCCCGATGTTGCCGCCAGTGAGATCCTGCATCCAGAACAGCCCGCCTTCGAAACCCGCGGGCTCGACGATCTTCTCTGCTGCATAGGCCGCCAGGGACTTACCCGTCGCTTCTTCCACGATTAGTCCCAACAGGTTCGTCTCGAGCGTCTTGTAGACCCACTTCTCTCCGGCAGGCGCCTCGCGCTCAAGCGTCCGGGCATAGGTGACCGCTTGCGATTCTCCCGCAACAGGAGTGATTGCCAGCATCTTGGCCACATCGCTGTCTGGATCGGTGTAGTCTTCGTTCCAAGCCACTCCCGAAGTCATGGAAGCGATTTGCCCGACGCTGACACCGTCATAGGCTGTTCCAGCTAGGGCCGGGATGATCTCGGTAACGGGCTGGTCGACACTTGCAATATGCCCATCGGCAATCGCTGCACCGAGAAGCGTCGAGGTAAAGCTCTTGGCGACAGAGAAGCTCGTCCAGCGCTGTTCGGCTTCGAAGCCCAAGCCGTATTCCTCGAATACGACATTACCGTCCTTGAGGACTATGAGACCGGAAACGGCCGTGTCAGCCATAAACTGACGTGCCTGTGCAGCGCTGGCTGCATCGAGCGAAGTGCCATCGTCCAGCAAACGCGGGCGATTGGCAGGGGCGACTTCCAGCCCCGGAAAAAGCGACTCCATGTCGCGGAATGCGGCAGAACGGCGTTCGTCTGACCAGAAGAGCACAGAATCCGAAGGATCAAGACTCGCCGGTGTCTCCGGCATGTTTTGAGATACCGCAGGAGGCGAGAGCGAGGCGGTTTCCGCGTAGCCGCCCGCACAACCGGCCAGAGCGATTGCCAGCGTAGAGACCAAAATCGCGCGCATCCTCATTCTCCCTCTTTCACCAAAGTGACCTGGTGGACATCGATCCCGCCACCGCGGAAACCGCCTTCGCAATACATCAGATAGTAGCGCCACAGATCGCAGAACCGCGCATCGAAGCCTGGCGGCAGGCGACCGCCCTTCTCCGCGGCATCGAAACTCTCACGCCAGATGCGCAGGGTTTCCGCATAGTCGAGACCGAAATCCCGCTGGTCCTGCCACGTCAGGCCACGTTCTTCTGCCAGTTTGCGAAACTCGCTGGTGCGGATCAATAATCCACCCGGGAAGATGTAGGCCTGGATAAAATCGGCACTTTTCGCATACTCGTCGAACAACTCGTCGCGCATCGAGATATACTGGATCGCTGCGCGGCCTCCCAGACGCAGGTTCCGCGCGACACAATCCATGAACGTTGGCCAGTATTCGCGGCCCAAGGCCTCGACCATTTCCACGCTGGCGATGGCATCATATTGCCCTGCGGTGTCGCGGTAATCCTGCTTGCGGAAGTCGATATCGCCCGACTGGTGCGCCCTCGCCCATGCCAGTTGCTCGTCGGAGAGGCTGATGGCGGTCACGTGACTGCCCCGATTGGCAAGAAACCCTGCGAGAGCCCCCCAACCGCAGCCGATCTCGAGCACATTGTCGGCATCGCCAATTCGCTTGCCGAGCGCTTCCCACTTTCGCCGTTGGGCCGCCTCGAGCGCATCGTCCCCAACCGCCAGCGCCGAGGAGTAGCTCATCGTGGGATCGAGCCACGCCTGGTAGAAGTCGTTACCGAGGTCGTAATGCGCCGAGATGTTCTTCTGCGCGCCCTTGTGCGTATTGCGGTTGAACAGATGGGCTAGCTTCAGCGTTCTGCGGAAGGGACCCTTGGCGCGCGCAGTGTCGCCGAGACGCTCCGCGTGCTGCATGAACAGGGCAAAGAGCGGCACCGGATCGGGGCTCGACCACTCGCCCGCTTCCCACCCCTGGTACAGGCCGACAGATCCGTTCGTCGCGATGCGGACCAAAGCCTTGTAACTGTGAAGCTCGAAAGTGCATTCGAAACCGGGGGCCCGTCCGCCGAGAATGCGCGGGGTACCGTCCGGAAGGACGCCATGGATCGTGCCACTGACCAG
>JABDNC010000243.1 GCA_013001165.1 Erythrobacter sp. | reverse complement strand
GGCGGCAGGATTGCGCCGATCGATGCGGCCGCTTCGAGCACGCCCTCACGAGTGGGTTTCCGCATCTCGCTCATTGTTGGAGCCTCTCCCGATCCGTCCGACAGCTTGGAACACATGGAACACGGTCCTGGCGGAAAGTATCGCGGCCAGTGCAAACCTGCATTGCGAGCGGCGGCGTCGAAAAAAGGGCGAGGGCGGTCATGTCCCTTCCTATGGCTCAGCCTTGCGCGGTAGGGAACGGCTTTTCGCGGATCGATTGGCGTCTCCCGCGCATTCGGTTACAGGGCGCGCAAGAATCGAATTTCAAGAAAAGAGGTTTCATCCATGTCGACAGTTCTGGTCATCGGTGCAGGCGGCGTCAGCTCGGTCTGCGTTCACAAGATGGCGATGAACAAGGATATCTTCAGCGATATCCATCTCGCCAGCCGCACCAAGTCCAAATGCGATGCCATCGCCGCCAGCGTGAAGACCCGCACTGGCGTGGATATCTCGACCTACGAGATCGATGCGGAAGAAGTCCCCGCGATGGTGAACCTCATCAATAAGGTACAGCCGAGCCTCGTGGTGAACCTCGCGCTGCCGTATCAGGACCTGCCGATCATGGACGCCTGCCTCGAAGCGGGCGTCTCCTATCTCGATACGGCGAATTACGAGCCCAAGGACGAAGCAAAGTTCGAATACCACTGGCAGTGGGCCTATCACGACCGCTTCAAGGATGCGGGCCTGATGGCGCTGCTGGGTTCGGGCTTCGACCCGGGCGTGACCAGCGTGTTCACCATGTGGCTCAAGAAGCACAAGCTGAAGACCATCCGCCAGCTCGACATCCTCGACTGCAATGGCGGCGACCATGGCCAGGCCTTTGCCACCAACTTCAATCCCGAAATCAACATCCGCGAAGTGACCGCGCCCGCGCGTCACTGGGAAGGTGGCGAGTTCGTCGAGACGCCCGCGATGGGCAAGAAGGTCGAGTTCGACTTCGAGGGTGTCGGCCCCAAGAACATGTACATGATGTACCACGAGGAGCTGGAAAGCCTCGCGAAGTTCAACCCGGAGCTGGAGCGCGCGCGCTTCTGGATGACCTTCGGCGACGAGTACATCAAGCACCTGACCGTGCTGCAGAACGTCGGCATGACGCGGATCGACCCGGTCCGCTACCAGGGCAAGGACATCATCCCGCTGCAGTTCCTTGCAGCCGTGCTGCCCAAGCCGGAAACGCTGGGCGAAACCACAAAGGGCAACACCAACATCGGCGTCATCGCGACCGGCGAAGCGCTCGACGGTTCGGGCGAGAAGACCTTCTACATCAACAACATCTGTTCGCACGAAGCCGCTTACGAGGAAACCGGCAACCAGGCGGTTTCCTATACCACCGGCGTGCCCGCGATGATCGGTTCGGCCATGATGGTCACCGGCAAGTGGTCGGGCGACGGCGTCTTCAACATGGAAGAGATGGACCCCGATCCCTTCATGGACATGCTCAACGAGCACGGCCTGCCCTGGCAGGTGAAAGAAATGGATGGCCCGGTCGACTTCTAACATCCTTGCCGTCGCGGGCGCGCTGGCACTTGCCGCGTGCTCGGGGCCGGGCAGGGAAGTCGCGCCGCGCGTCGAGATTGATGCCGACTGGGCGCAGGTGCCTGAAGGCACTGCCTATGGCGAATTGAGCGCGGTCGATGTCGATAGCCACGGCCATATCTTCGTGCTCCATCGGGCTGGAAGAGAGTGGGTAGAGCCATTCCCGACCGATCCGATTGCCGAGCCGACCGTCTTCATGTTCGCGGCGAACGGCAAACTGCTCGGCAAGTGGGGAGCAGGCACGCTCGTCATGCCGCATGGCCTATCGGTCGACGATGAGGACAAGGTCTGGATCACCGACGTTGCGCGTGAACAGGTGCTGCGCTTCAGCCACGATGGTGCGGAGGAACTCGCGCTGGGCGAGCGCGGCGTGACTGGGCAGGACGACGGGCATTTCGGTCGCCCGGCCGATGTCGCCTTTCTTCCTGGCAAAGTGCTGGTCGCCGATGGCTATCTAAACAACCGGATCGCGCTGTTCGACCGCGAGGGTGATTTCCTCGAGCACTGGGGCGAGGAGGGTAGCGCTGCGGGCGAGTTCGACCTTCCCCATTCGGTCGAATCCGACGCAAACCGCGTCTATGTGGCCGACCGTGAGAACGGGCGGGTCCAGGTGCTCACCCATGCAGGCGAGCCCGTTGCAATCTGGAAGCCGCGAGGGACGGGTCATCCCTATGCCGCGAAACCGATCGGGGGCGGTTACGTGCTCGTTATAGAAGGGCGCGACGGGGCGGGGCGTTATGGCGCGATCGGCAGGCTTTACCGCGAGGACGGTTCGCTCGACCGGATTTTCGACGCGGGTGTCGATCCTCGCACCGGAACCAGCCTCGGCCACGATATCGCGGTCGCCCGCGACGGCAGCGTCTACATGGTCGACAACAAGGCGAACCGCGTCGTGAAATTCGAACTTGCCTCTGCCGGCCTCGAAAACAGCGAGTGAGTTCGCCCTTTCGCATTGTCGCCCGCGCGCCTAGATGCGCCCCATGGAAACAAAAGCCGGCGATCCGGGCGCCTTTGCCCATTTCGATTTGAACCGTGTCGACAGCCCCGCATTCGTCGTGGATGCTGCGAGATTGCGCGCCAACTGCCAGATATTGGCCGAAATCCGCGACGAAGCGGAGATCAAGATCCTCAGCGCGCTCAAGGCCTTCTCCATGTGGAGCGCGGCGCCGATCATCGGCGAGTATCTCGACGGGGTGTGCACCTCGGGCCTGTGGGAAGCACGGCTGGCATCCGAGTTCTACGACGGCGAGATCAGCACCTATTGCGCGGCCTTCAAGCCCGAGGAACTGGACGAGGTCTGCCGCCTGTCGGACCATGTCATCTTCAATTCGCCCGGCCAGATGCAGCGCGCGGCGCTCATTCTCGAGAATGCGCGCGCCTCGGGGCAGGATTTCGAAGTCGGCCTGCGCATCAATCCGCAAGTGCCGACCGGCGAGGTGCCACGCTACGATCCCTCCAGCCCCGGCAGTCGTCTCGGCTTTCCGCTCGATCAGCTGACGCCGGAGATCATGGAAGGTGTCGAAGGCATCCATTTCCACAACCTTTGCGAGCAGGACTTCGAGCCGCTGCTCCGGACGTGGGATAAAGTGTTCGATGCCATCGAGCCATGGTTCGGCCAGCTCAAATGGATCAACATGGGCGGCGGGCATCACATCACCCGTGCCGACTACCAGCGCGAGGAACTGGTCGAGTTTCTCAAGGACGCGAAGGACGACACCGGTGCGGAGATCTATCTCGAACCGGGGGAGGCCGTGGCGCTCGACGCCGGTATCCTCGTCGGCACCATTCTCGACACCGGCTTCAACGGCGTACCTGTCGCCATCGCCGACGTTTCGGCGACCTGCCATATGCCCGATGTAATCGAGGCCCCATATCGCCCTGCAATGCTGGGCGAGGCGATGGACACGGAGACGCCGGAAGTGCGCATCGGCGGACCCTCGTGTCTCGCGGGCGATGTCATCGGAGACTATCGTATTCCCGGCGGCGCGGAAGTCGGCAAGCGTTTCGCATTCCTCGACCAGGCGCATTATTCGATGGTTAAGACAAACACCTTTAACGGGGTGCAGCTGCCGTCGATCTACATGTGGGACAGCGAGACCGACTCCCTCGAACTCGTGAGGGAATTCGGGTACGAAGATTTCCGCGGAAGGTTGAGCTAGGACGCCGATCCGCAAACGGGGGGATTTGTTCGTATGAAGATGCACGCACTTCGCGCAGCGCTCTTTGCTGGCGCTTTCACCATGGCAGGCGGAACAGTCGTGGTCCCCGCCATGGCGCAGGAATACGAGCCCCAGAAAGTCAAGAAGTCGGTGTCGACCGCCGATTTGCGCGCGCTGGTGGCATCGCTTGGCCACGAAGAGCTCAGAGTGGTCGAAGAGGAATACTTCGTTGTCGCCCGCGATTCCGATGGCCTTTCATATACCCTTTACGGCACCGCCTGCGATGTCGAACCGATTTCGGGATGCCAGGGCATCATGGCGCAGGTTCGCTACGACCTGCCCGACACCGTAACCCACGCCCGGCTGGCGAAGGCCAATCTGGAAAACGCTGCGCTGAACGTGTGGGCAGATTTCGAGAACCAGACCCTGGGCGTCACCCGCTACGTGGTTATCGACCACGGCGTGACGATGGCCAACCTGCGCGAAAACATTGCAGTGCTGCTCAGCCTCGCCCCGAAAGCGGCAAACACCGCAAATGGCGAAGACTAGCCCCTGATACGCAGCACACTGCACCTCCGTAGTGCAATGTCGGGAGCAGCAATTCGACCGGCTGTGCGAGGTGCTCGTCAGGCCGTCGGAACGGCGGGCCGCGTCATGTTTTCTTAGGGTAAGTCCGGAGCTCAAGCGCGAGCGATTTGGCTTGATTTTTTGCCGAATCTTACTATTTGCGCGGCTCCTGCTGCCCCAAGGGGACTTCCTAACCGCAAGGCAGCTTGTCGTTTCATGGTCCACACGGACCGTTTAGGGGGTCCCTTGAGTTGCAGCATTTTCCTGATGCCAAGGCTGTAGTCCGCGCACTTTCGCCGGACGAACCTGTAATCCTCAATCGCCCGCACGCAGCGGCGCGCGCTGCCCGCTTCTTTGTCGAGAAGTTTCCGGGCAAGTCGCTTTATGCGGTGAAGGCGAATCCCTCGCCCGACCTGTTCCGCATCCTGTGGGACAATGGCGTGACGCATTACGACGTCGCTTCCATCGCGGAAGTGCGCCTCGTGCGCTCGGTGCTGCCCGAAGCCACGC
>JABDNC010000190.1 GCA_013001165.1 Erythrobacter sp. | reverse complement strand
GTCAGCTTGGTCAGACCTTCGGCATCGAAGGCGTTGTTGGCGTTGAAGTGTTCGATGCTCGTCTGGTCGAGACCGGTCAGCGAGACCGATTCCAGCTCGAGGCCGTTCATGGCGAGGTCGTTCGACGACACCTGCTGCACCTTCTGGACGAAGTCGGCACGCTGTTCGTGCAGCTCGTTCATCGTCATGCCGGCTGCGACGGAGCGCAGCGCGTCGACGAACTTGCCCTCGACGAGGTCCTTGAGCATCTCCGGCTGCATCGTGCGCTGGCCCAGCGTCTGCGCGGCCATAGCGATGGCATCGCTGTCTGGCTTCACGCGGACGTAGAATTCCGCCTTCACGTCGATCCGCAGGCGGTCGAGCGTAATCAGCGCCTCGCCATCCCTGCGGATGACCGAAAGCACGAGCGTGTTCATGTTGACCGGCATGGTTTCGTGGAAGACGGGCAGCACGAGAGCGCCCCCGTTCATCACGACCTTTTCGCCGCCCACGCCGGTCCGCACGAAGGCAATTTCCTTCGAGGCACGGCGATACATCTTCAGCAGGAAGGTGATGATGATGATGCCGAGTAGAGTGGCACCCCCGATCATGACCAGTGACGTTCCAAATAGACTTTCCATTGCTCCTCCTTGTTATTCGGCTGTTGGCGACAGGCGGCGCTCGGCGAGCGCGGTCGCGTAGAATTGGTTGCCCTCGCGGCGGACGAGCAGGACTTCGTCACCCTCGTGGAGTTCGCTCGATTCCTCGTGCGGTTCCACCATGACCCGGTGGGTCTGGCCGTGAATGTCCTTCACCCTCGCTCGCGCAGGAGAGCCTGTGCGGGCCACGCCGATGCTGATCGTCGCACGTCGGCCGACAAGGCTTTCGGTGCTGACAGCGGTGGTGTGGTCCTTGGGCATGATGCGTCCCAGCGGGCGGGCGAAGACGCCCGTAACCGGGATTGCGGCGACGCCTGCGATCAGCGCAGCAAGCCAGCTGTAAAGCGGGCTGCCGGTGAGGCTTGTCGCGAGCTCCTGGATCGACAGGCCGATGCCTGCGAACATGAGCAGGAACAGCGCCAGCCAGATCGTCAGCGGGATGCGTCCGATACCGAGCAGCGTCAGCAGCCCGTCGAATATTCCCGCATCCGGCATGCCCTCGACATCCAAGTCCAGATCGACATCCGCGTCACCGAAATCGGCGACACCGATCATCTGCACGATCGCGAGGATCAGCATGATGCCAAGCGCGGCCGCAAACGGCATGTTGTGCGGCTCTAGCAATGTCATGATTCCCCCTTTTCTAAGCGCAGGACAACACGGCTCCCGGCCATTGCCGAAAGCCTATCGTCCTACTGTTTTATCCATGCCATTCACCTAGCAGAAAGGCGGGCATTTGGGTAGGAAAATCGGAATGTTCTTGTACGATTTTCCCCGCAATCACGCGGGTTTGACTTGGAAAATCGCAAAACGATTTCGTATCTTCGCTAGTCAGTCTTTCGAGCGCAGTTTCTTCGTCGCGAAGTCGAGCAATTCATCGTCGAACTGCCAGTTCTGGATCATGTGCCTCGGGTGGAGCGCGGCATTGAGGCACGCGATATGGGTCCAGCCTCCCTGCTTCAGCGAATTGCCCATTCCGTCGGACAGCGAGATGTCGAACATCGACATTTCTTCCTCGCCCATCGGCTCGTTGCAGAAAGCGCAGGGCGAAGGATTGTCGAACGGCTTCTTGGCGCTCTTGCGCTTCCGTGCCTTTGCTTGCGGCCTGTTGAGGCGGTCCACCAGGCCGGTCATCTCGCGGTTCCAGTCGCCTGAGCCCTCTTCCGCCCACAGCTCGCCCAGTTCGCTGCGGGACATCACCGCCGATACATTGTCGCGGGCGCGGTCGAAGAGCTCGAGCGACGGCTTTCCGAATGCCAGTATTCTCTCAGCAAGTTCGTCAGGCAGGTCGGGATGCGGATGGCCGCGCATGGCCGCGACACATTCGGCAGCGGCAACGATCCGGCTGGACTCGGGCGCCTCTACGTCGCCCTCGACACCGGCGGCGGTGAATTCGGCCGCAATCGCTTCTACACTGATGAAGTCGTCGACCGCATCGAGCGCGTCGTCATTGTCGAAAGGGCCTGATCCCCACGCCCCCATCTCAGGCCGCGCCTATCCGAAGCGGGAGTGTCTTCAGTCCACCGACGAAAGTCGATTTCGCACGTTTGGGCTCACCTGCCAGCTCGACCGTCTCGATCCTGTCGAGCAATTCTTCGAACAGGATTTTCATCTCCAGCCGCGCAAGATGCAGGCCGAGGCACTGGTGCGCGCCCGCACCGAAGGCGAGGTGGCGATTGGGGCTGCGGCTGGCATCGAACTTGCGCGGATCGTCGAACTGCGCCGGATCATGATTGGCGGCGACGTAGTTGATCATCACCCAGTCGCCTTTTGCGATTTTCTGGCCGGCGATCTCGGTGTCTTCTGCAGCAGTCCTCATGAAGTGCTGCACCGGACTGGTCCAGCGGATCGCTTCTTCGACGATGCCGGGCAGCAGCGAGCGGTCCTTGCGCACGCGGGCCCATTGTTCGGGGTCCTGCGCCAGCGCCAGCATCGCGCCCGCCGTGCTGGCGCTCGTGGTGT
>JABDNC010000184.1 GCA_013001165.1 Erythrobacter sp. | reverse complement strand
TGTCCGAGGGGCTGTGCGGCGGCGACCGGCCGGGCCATTTCGACGGGGTCGCCACCGTGGTGTGCAAGCTTTTCAACCAGGTCATGCCCGACATGGCCTTCTTCGGCGAGAAGGACTGGCAGCAGCTGGCCGTCATCCGCCGCATGACGCGCGACCTCGACCTGACCCGCCCGCATGTCGATGCGGTGCACGGCGTGCCCATCGTCCGCGAGGATGACGGGCTCGCGATGAGCAGCCGCAACGCCTACCTTTCGCCCGAGCAGCGCGCACAGGCCGCCTCTCTGCCCAGAGCCATGCGTGATGCGATTGCCGTCATTATAGGTGGCGGGCCGGCAGACCGGCCGCTCGGAAACCTGCGTGAGATGCTGCAGGTCTCAGGCTTCGACAGCGTAGACTATGCGGAAGTGCGCGATGCCGACAGCCTTGAACGGCTAGAGGCGGACAATGGCAATGCCCGCCTCTTCGTTGCCGCGAGGATCGGTGGGACGCGGCTGATCGACAACATGCCGATCAGCCCTGCGTCCTAGTTCCAGCTGCGCTCGCGCACCGCGTCGAAGCTGTGGCGGACGAGCAGTTCGCCATTGCGCCAGACCGGCTTGAGCTGGTCCGCAGCGGGGTCGATTTCATCCAGACGCTTGGCGACAAGCTTGCCGCCTTCCTCGACAACCGCCTGACGGCCAGCCTTGCTGGCCTTGCTCGGATCGGTGGCGGGCTTCTTCGATACATCGTGCCAGCTTCCGTCCTCGACCTGCATCGCATTGGCTTTCATGGCAATGCGCAGCGTGTCGCGATTGACCAGTTGCAGCAGCCCGCCGCCCATTCCGAACGCGATGTTGTCGATGGCGAAACCGGCATCGCCAACCGCCTTCACCAGTCGCGCGATGCTGTCGACATTCATGCCGTCGCCCTGGATCACGCGAACATGCGGGTCGAGCACCTTGAAGCCCTTGCCGTTCACCGAACCGCCGAAGAGATCCCACAGCTTTTCGAGCGTACGCAGCGGCGTTTCGACCGGATCGCCGCTGTCGGGGCGGACCACCAGCGTACCCTTCCGACTGAGGACCTTATCGCGCAGGTTCTCGCCCCAGATTTTCTCGACCGCGTGATCGAGATCGTAGCTGTCCGAGACCACCGCCACGAGCGCGCCCCCGCCCTCGAAGCTGTCGAGCATGTTCTCGTAAGCGGCCTCTTCCCGCTCGCGGCCCCAGCTCGTCATTGTGCTGTGTTCGGCCGCAGGGATCGAGAAGCCCGGCATGTCGGCGCCGTAATAGCGCCGTGCAGCAAGGATGCCTTCCAGCGTATCGGTGCCGCTGAAGTTCACGAGGTGGGCCATGCCGCCCAGCGCCGCGCTCTCGCCGCTCGATACGCCGCGCGCCCCGAAGTCGTGCAGCTTGAAGGGAAGCTGGCCTGCAGCATCGTCACTCGTGCGCTCAAGCCCGGCTGCGATCACGCTTTTGCATTTGCGGCTGAGCGTCGCGACCGTCGTCGGGTACCAGACTGCGCGCAGAAGGGCCGTTTCGACAAAGGTCGTGAGCCACGGCATGCGGGGGTCCGTATTGACCACCTGGAACAGCGGCACCGACGTCGGCACCATGCTGCCTTCTTCCAATGCGCTGATCTCGATCGGCAGGTATCCGCCGTGATCTTCGACGATGGCTTCCCAGCCCTCGCGGTTGAAGGGGACGCCATGCGCTGCGCACAGCTCGGCTGCCTCCTCGATATCCGCGCCGCTGACGGGCTTGCCGAGGTAATCGATCAGGAAAGGCTGGAGGCCGAGGAACAGCACTTCATCTGCAAAGCCATTGGTCCGGCTTTCGCCATAAGCGCTGATCGCGCGCGCTTCCGGTGGGTACTGCAGGAAGTGGCTGTGCTTGTAGCTGTCCGTCGAAAGGATGATGTTGTTTGCCATGATGTGAACTCCTCACGTTTGGCGGGCCGTATGGTTCGGAACTCCTCCGAACCGGTAAAAATCGCTTACAAATTTGCCATTTGTTCGATGATTGACCAGTGGTCCTCGAACATCTGTTCGGGGCCCAGTTCGCCGAGGCGGTACCAGCGGGCGTGGGCAGCGTCGTCACCGCCCTTCACTTCCGCCAGATTGCGCCGTTCGGGCATGCGGAACAGGAAGGCGTGCGTGATGATCCGTCCGCGCAAGCTGCGCGAAGGCGCATCGAAGACACGCGTCTCGCTGTCCTCGATGAAGCTGGCGAGCATGGCGGGCGGGATCTGGCCCTTGCCATCGGAGATCGCCGTTTCTTCGCGCAATTCGCGGATCGCCGCATCGCGAATACGCTCGCCCTTGCCGACGAAACCGCCCGGCAATGCGAGCAGCCCCTTGCCGGGCAACTGGCCGCGTTCGACCAGCAGGATATGCCCAGCCTGCACGACCACCGCATCGGCCGTCACGAAAGGTCCTTCGCCCCACTCCTTGGGGTAGGCTTCGAGATATTCGCGTTCCGCAAGCAGGCGCTTGAACTCGTCGCCTCGGGCGAACTCCTCCAGCTGTTCCGCCACGCCCTTCGACAATGCTGCCTGCGGGACTTCGGGAATGCGCTGGAAGAAGCGCTTCCGCACGTCGCTCGCCCCGAAGGTCGCGTTCTCAGCCTCGATCTGGATCGAGCCCCATTCGGGGAAGAGCTTGAGGTAGTAGCTCGTATTGTCCTTGCCGTATCCGGCGAGCACGACCGAGTAATCATCGGTGCCGTGCAGGCCCAGCCCTTCGGGATTGGCTTCGGCAAGGATGATGTCGCTGACGCGGCGCTGCGCTTCGGCGACCCATGCCGTGTCGGAATAGAGATGATCGTCGAGCGGTTCGACGATGAGCCGCCCTTGCGCCATTTCATAGGCGAAGGAGCCGCGCAGCATCTGCTCGCGCTCTTCGAAAGTGAAGGGATTGCGCGGATCGCGCGCTACGTTTGCCGAACCCACCAGAACGACCAATCTCGCAACACGGTCGAGCGCGTCGCGGATGATGTGTTCGTGGCCAAGGTGGAGCGGCTGGAAGCGTCCGATAAAGACGCCGTAATCGGCTTCGTATGCCATTGATCGAGACTCCCTCGATTGCTGATTATGCAGGCGGACTCCCCGCCTACGCATACGTATGTGATAGATGGGGCCGCATTGGTCAAATGTCGCTTTCGCACAAGGGGTTGCGCGGAAGTAAAGTTAACCGGCAGTTGCATGTCCTCCGAATGGGGGACTAGCGTTTATTCGAAAGTGCTTATATGCCGCCGCTCAACGAATGGGCTCCGAGTACAGCCGTTCGGGTTGCAAGGCCGGATGAGCACGCAAAAAAGCGCGCCTCCGGCCTTTTTGCTGCCCGCTTCAGGCGCGCCGTTCTCAATCGATCCGATCGGTGGGGAATGGAGCGGGTAAGGGGAATCGAACCCCTCTAGCCAGCTTGGAAGGCTGGAGCATTACCACTATGCTATACCCGCATCCCGTCGGCCCTGTGCAGGGCCGCTTGAGCGGAGGCGCAGATGCCACCGCTAGCAGGGTTTCGTCAACACATCATTGTGAGGGACTTGCAGTCTGCGCGGTACTGGCCGGGGCAGCAGCCGCTCCATCCTGTTCCGTGATCGTTTCGATGAGCGAGGGGCGACGTTCGGCATTGCGGCCGGTTTGGACCGTCACCTCGACACGGCGATTGGTCGCGCGCCCTTCTTCGTTGGGCGAACCGTCGGGCAAGGCATTGGGCGCAATGGGATTTTGCTCCCCGAACACGATCACTTCGATCCGCTCTTCGGAGACGCCGTTCTCGACAAGGAAATCGCGCACGGCTTCGGCCTTGAGGCGCGAGGCCTCGAGGTTTGCCTCGTCACTGCCTTCCGAGTCCGAGTGACCGCGAAGCACGATCGCGCCGCCCGCACCCATTTGCGGCGAATCGATGATCGTCGCGAGTTCGGCGCGCGCGGCCTCGGTCAGCTCGGGAGTGCCATCGGCGAATGAGATCGTCGTTTCGAGCGGACGCAGCGATTCCGGGTCGACCCCGCCGCCGCCAGCTTGACCCTCGTCATCCTGGAAAATCGAGCGCGGCCCCTCGGTCGGCGTGGCTTCCGGCTCCGGTGCATCCCCGCTCGAGCAAGCGCCGAGAATTGCGCAGGCGGCAAAGCCCGCGAGCCACTTCCTGCCTAATGTCGGTTTGCGAATCATGTGGGTTGCACCCCCTTGTTCTTGGCAGCCTTCTTCGCGGCTTTTTCTTCGGCACTTCGCGCTTGCGGGGGGGAGAAGCTGAGGATTGTATCCCCCGCTCTCGGCTCCGGCTTGGCGGCATGGGTATAGAAGCGGATCGTGCCGTTGTCACGCATCAGCAGCAGCATGTTCGCCGCATCGGGCAACTTTTCCTGCATCTTCTCG
>JABDNC010000213.1 GCA_013001165.1 Erythrobacter sp. | reverse complement strand
TCCGCCAGCGGAACCACGGCGCGCCGCCGCTCCTCGATGCCCTTCTGGCCACATGCGAGGGTGATGAGTCGCGGCATGACATGCGCATCGTAGAATCGCTTGATTCCCATCCTGCTCTCCGGCTGCGACCCGGAATGGCAGCTTAGCGTCAAACCGGATTTGCGGAAGACCCTTCTTTCCTGCGTGCAATCAATGCCCTGACGGCATCGAGATCCGCCTGCTTGTCGACATCGACTGCAGCAAGACCGTCGCTGGCCGAGACGAGCGCCGTCTTCACTCCGATCCTCTGGCCGAGACGTGCAAGCCCCTCTGCAATGGTCAGGCGCCCCAGAAGCATCGAAAGGAGAGTGCCCAAGCCAAGCCGCGCAGCGATCCGCCACGGTCGCTTGCGGTCTGCCTCGACCATCGACCAGGTTTCGATCGCCCGACGCGCATCAGGTGTTTGCAGGTAGAAAAGATTGCAACCCGACCAGTGTCCGTCGGCAAAGCGCAGGTATGTGCGTTTGCTCCCGGGCAAGGCTCTTTGCACGGTTCCCCGTTCGGCAAGCATGACCGACAGGTCGGCATCTTCCGGAGTGCCATCGGTCAGTTCGCGGACCCAATCCGGTTGCAGCAGGGCATGGTCGCTTGTGGTGACGATGAGCGGAGCGCCCAGTGTTTCGAACCCCGAACCGACACTTGCACTGGGCCCTCTGCCGGTTGGGATCACCTGCGCGCCCAGTCGGTGTGCGAGTTCGGCGACCGGTCCCTCGTCGCAGCTCACCCCGATGCGGGAAATGCCGGCCTCCAGCAGTGCGCGTACGACCCGCTCCAGCAAAGTGGAGCCATCGATCTGGATCAGCGATTTGTGCGCCACGCCTTGGGCCGCGGCGAATGGATCTCCCCCGGGACGCGTGCCAGCGAGAACCAACGCCGCCGCTTCCAGCGTCCGTTGCGAGCTCACTGAGCCGATTCCCTGCGGACGAAGTTCTTCATCACCCGGCGAACCGTGATGCTCATCACGATCCACAAAACGGCTAGCCCGCAAGCCACCGCAATGCCGACGCCGATCGGTCCGAGATGGACCAGCGTCAGGATACCTACGGTCAGGACCACGAGGGCCAGCGCCCGGATCATCAGCGGATAGATCGCATGGCCGGTCGAGTAGAGCATTGGCTCATAGGTCACCGACGCCAGCTCGAACGAGGCACCGATTGCCAGCGGGATGAGGATTGCCGCACCACGCACATAATCCTCACCGCCGATCAGCAACAGCAGGGGTTCGCCGAGGAACACAGCTAACAGTGTGACGACCGCACCGCCCCCTGCAGCGATAAGCGTGGTCTGGCGCACGAGCCTGCGGAACAGCTCCGCTGAGTGGGTCGTCCTTGCCACGGCGAATTCCGGGAAGATTGCCCGCGCCAGCAGGCCGGAGAGCTTTCCGATGCCCTGCGCCAACTGGTCTGCGAGACGGTAGAGACCAGCAGCACTCGTCCCGAGAAAATAGCCGACCGCCAGCAGCGGCCCTTGCTTGTAAAGAGCATCGAGCGTCGACGAGAAATAGGTCACGGTGAAGAACTGCGGCAGCCCCTTGTTCGTCTTCAACGTGTCGCGGGCAAAACCGAAATGACGGCGCTGCATCGCCTCGGGAACGAGCCTCCACGCCACGATCCAGTATAGCAGGCCGACCAACAGGTCGAAGAACGCCCATGCGAACAGAAAACGCTCCACCGTGGGGCCAACGATCACGATGACCAAAGAAGCGAGCAGGCGCCCGGCCGGGACGACCGCCTCGACGTAGATGCCCAGATCGAAGCGGTCGAGCACACGCACGATCCCGTTCGGTGTCGTCATTCGGGACCAGAGGAGAGCGCAGGCAAACCAGAACGCGACATCGATGTAGCGGGGATTGAGCTCCAGCATGCCGCCGAACCCGTAAAATACTGCCGCTGCGACAAGACAGCCGACTATTGCGCCAGCGAAATCGATTCCTCCGCACAGCCAGATCAGTCGTCCGAACCGCGTCCAATCCTTCTGCTGGACCGGTTCGGCACCGAATTTCACCACGGTCTGCCATGTCTGGAAGCTGGCGAGCGCCACAAGCGCGAGCGCTGTCGCGAATATCAGCGAAAAGTGGCCGAAATCCTTCAGGCCGAGCGACCGTGACAGGATCGCGAGATAGGCAATCGAACAGATGGCCCCGAACCCCTTGCCACCGAGCAACCATGCGACGTTTTTGAGGATGTTTGCCAAGCCGCTACGCCGCGGGCGGATCGTCTTGTCCGTCTCCATGGCTAAGGGTCCTCGCAAATGATGCTTCGATTGGTCCGGTGGCTTGCCTCCGGCATACTGCTTGGCCGGACCCCTAGTCGATAGTGCGCGAATGGCAAATAGCTTCGCGCGCGAAAGCCCTTGCATGCCGCGTAGCAATGCCTATCCGGTGGCTCCGCGATGCAGCGCGCCCTGTTCCTCTTTAACCACGATGCCGCTCACCAGGTCGCCCATTTGGCGCCGGTTGCCGCCGCAATGGCCCGCGAGCACGCAGACATAGAGACTGTCGTGGCGTTCGCAGGCGATGCGATCAGGAAGAGGATTCTCGGACTGATCGATCCTGACGATGCTGCCAAAATCACATGGACCTCGCTGGACCTTCCCCCCGTGATGGGCGCCGCGACCCGAATTTTCGACCGGATCCTTCCGGCATCGCGGCTCGCGAGGCTTCGCGTGCATGAGCAGCTGTTCGAAGCGAGCGCTGCGGTCATTTCGACGGAGCGCACTTGTCTGAGGGTCAAGGAACGGCTCGGACCTTCGCGCTCCCCCCTCTTCATCCGTGTACCGCATGGAACCGGAGATCGGAGCGTCACATTCCATCCCGATCATCGCAAATTCGACCTGAGCCTCGTCGCCGGCCCGAAAATGGCCGCGCAGCTTGCCGCCAACGGCGTCGATCCGGCGCGGATCGAGGTTACAGGCTATTCCAAGTTCGAACGGATCGACCTGGCTGCCCGTCCCCGTTTCTTCGAGAATGACAATCCTACCTTCGTCTACAACCCGCATTTCGACCCATATTTGTCGAGCTGGTACGAGGCAGGGCCGCAACTGCTCGAATGGTTCGCCAGCGAAGAAGGCCAGGCATACAACCTGATCTTCGCTCCGCATGTCATGCTGTTCCGCAAATCCATGCACGTTTCTCCAGAGTACAAGCTCGCCAAGCGCCGGCCGGAGGTTCCCGAAGCCGCCCTTGCCGCGCGTAACGTGCTGGTGGACGTCGATGGACCGCGCCTGTTCGACATGAGCTATATGCTTGGTGCCGATGCCTATATCGGCGACGCGTCCAGCCAGTTGTACGAGTTTCTCGTTCGACCGCGGGCAGTCTTCCTGCTCGACCCCAACGGGGCGCTGGCCGAGCAGGGTCATGAGACCCTCCCCTTCCTTAGCACGGGGCCGAGTGTCCGATCGGTAGAGGCGCTTGCGACCGAATTGCCCGACTGGGCCGAAACCGCTGCGAGGTTTAAGCCTGCGCAGGACGAATTGATTGCCCAGACATTCGCCCTCTCGGATACTCCGGCATCTACGCGCGCGGCACAGGCAATCGCCACCGCCATTCGATCGAAGAACGGCTGAGCCGGTGCGGATCGCCTATTTCATCAATTCGGTGGAAGGCGGAGGTGCCCAGTCTCCCCTGCCCATCATCGTCAATGCCTTGCAAAAGGGCGGCGCCGACGTGCGCGTATTTGCTCTCACCCGTCGTAATGGGAAGGCTATACCGCGCCTGGTCGCGCGAGGTGTTGATCCTGTCGTGCGGGATGGAGGAGAAGCGGACCACCTCGCAGCACTGAGCTGGATCAAGGAACAGGCGCGCGGGTGGAATGCCGACGCGATCTGGACATCTCTCACGCGGGCCACACTGCTCGGCCAGATTGCGGGCGCCAAACTCGGCGTTCCTGTCGTGAGCTGGCAGCACAATGCCTTCCTCAAGCCGTGGAACGAGCGACTGCTAAAGTGGCGCGCTGACAAATCGGTGTTCTGGGTCGCCGACAGCGCACAAGTGGCAGACATTACGCGCGAGCGACTGGGCGTGGCGCCAGAAAATCTTGTGACTTGGCCGATTTTCGCTGCCGATCCGCAGGCACCGCAATCCTCGGCTTGGAAGCCCGGAGAAGTGTTGCGCCTTGGCAGTCTCGGCCGGTTGCATCCGGCGAAGGGTTACGATTTCTTGGTTGATGCCCTTGCGATCCTGCAGTCGCGCGGATTCGAGCCCCCTGCTCCCTATCGGGTAGAAATCGCCGGCAGCGGCGAGGACGAGGCGGCCTTACGGCAGAAAGCGAGAGACCTCGGCGTAGAGAATCTGGAATTTTCAGGCTTCGCTGATGATCCGGCGCAATTTCTGGCCGGACTACATCTCTACCTCCAGCCATCGCGGCGCGAGGGCTTTTGTATCGCCGCCCACGAGGCAATGCAGGCAGGTCTTCCGGTCATTGTCTCGCGGACGGGTGAAATGCCTTACACGGTCAACAATTCTGCCTATGGTCGCACTGTTGCCGTGGGCGACATCGTCGGCCTCGCGAATGCACTTGAAGATATGCTGTCGCGGCCTGACCAGCTTCACGCAATGGGTATTGCCCTGCGCGACCGCGTCCAGGCGCGCTTCTCTCACTCCCGGTTCGATGAAATCGGGGCCCAATGTGTGGAGCGCCTTCGCGAGCTTTAGGCTTCACCGTCAATGACCCGCCAACCCTTTGTTAGGGCCCTGTCGCGCTTTGCCGCGCTGGTGGTCACAAAGACTGGGTCTGCCGCGAGATCGAGCAGTGGCTCATCGGCAAAACTATCGCTGACGAACCGCATTTCTACATCGCTCGCAGGAGTGCCCAGCCATTCCTCGACCCGGCGCCGCTTGGCATCGCCATAGCAATTGCCGCCGGGAATGCTCGTCCCGTCCCAACGGGTTGCGATCAAGGTGTCCACACCGAGCTTTTCCGCGAATGCCTGCGCATAGAATTCGAAGGCTGCGGTGGCGATGGCTACCCGGGCCCCTGCCGACTGGTCTTCGCGCAGCATCGACGTCACGCCGTCCAGCCATCCGGCACGTTCGATGTGTGCCTCGGCGAATAGCCTGCCAGTATCGCGCAACTGGGCGAGGTCCTGCCTACCCAGCATCAGCCGCATTCCCATGATCTTCAGTCGCGTACGGCTGTAGAGCCCGAGCTTGTAGCCGATCATCATCATGACCCAGACAGGCGTGAAGGTCAGCCTGACCGGCGCCAGCCTGCGCGCTGCAAAAACCAGGAAGGGCGTGAAGGTGGCCCTCCTCACCAAGGTCTTGTCGAGATCGTAAACCGCCACTTTCATCACGCGACCAGTGGCAGGCGCAAGCCAACGGTTCAAGAAGCGGCTGACAGTGCATCCGCCCCCTTGCTTCATGCGTACCTTTCTCTAGATAGGCCCGTGAAAGCAGACAGGATCGATAGAACCGATGGCAACCTTCACTCTTCCGAAGAATTCCAAGATCAACGGCAAGGGACGTACGCACAGCGCCTCTGACGCTTCGCGCGTGAAGAAATTCAAGATCTATCGCTACGATCCCGACACCGGCGAGAACCCGCGCTACGACACCTTCGAGATCGACCTCGACGAATGCGGCCCGATGGTTCTCGACGCCCTGTTCAAGTTCAAGAACGAGATCGACCCGACGCTGACCTTCCGCCGTTCGTGCCGCGAAGGCATTTGCGGTTCGTGCTCGATGAACCTCAACGGCAAGAACGGTCTCGCTTGCACCACCGCGATCGACGATCTCAAGGGTGAGATCCGCATCACCCCGCTGCCGCACATGGAAGTCATCAAGGACCTCGTCCCAGACTTCACCCATTTTTACGCGCAGTATGCCAGCATTCGTCCCTGGCTTCAGACCGTATCGCCCACCCCCAGCGGCAAGGAACGCCTCCAGTCGCCCGAGCAGCGCGAGAAGCTGGACGGTCTTTACGAGTGCATCCTGTGCGCCTGCTGCTCCACCTCCTGCCCAAGCTATTGGTGGAATGGCGACAAGTTCCTCGGCCCGGCAATCCTGCTTCAGGCATATCGCTGGCTGGCAGACAGCCGTGACGAGATGACTGGCGAGCGTCTCGATGATCTCGAGGATCCTTTCCGCCTGTATCGCTGCCACACGATAATGAACTGCGCGAATGTCTGCCCGAAGGGTCTCAGCCCGGCTAAGGCAATCGCCGAAACCAAGAAGATGATGGCCGAACGCGCCATCTGATCCGTGGCTCTTCCCGACGACGTATTCGAGCACGGCCCCGATCCGGCCAATCCGGGCTGGCGGCACTGGAACCTGAAAGACGAGACGCTGTTCAACGGCGCGGTGATGGGCAAGCTCATCACGCGCGTTGATGAAGACGGCCGCCATGCCCGCCTGCGCATGTTCCCCGAGCGCAAGCACGAGAACCTGCAGGGCATCATCCACGGCGCCGTCACGCTGTCACTGATCGACATCTCGCTGTTCACCACCATGCACACGATCGGCAGCGGAAACGCTGGCCCCTCGGTCACGCTCGAGCTTTCGACGCAATTCGTCGGCGGAGGTAAGCCCGATCAGCCGCTCGATGCGGTTACCGAGATCGTGCGGGAAACCGGCAGCATGGTCTTCGTGCGCGGCCAGGTCGAACAGGCCGACCACATCGTCGCTTCCTTCTCCGGTATCGTGAAGAAGATGCGCCCGAAATGACGGGCATG
>JABDNC010000202.1 GCA_013001165.1 Erythrobacter sp. | reverse complement strand
AGAGCCTGCGGACCTGGTCGAGGAAGCTGATCTTCTCGGGCACGTCGTCGACGTAATATTCCGAGGCTTCCATGTAGAACTGGACGGAGTCGCCGTACTTGCGGCGGGCGTGCTCGGCATAATCGACATGGTTGTAGACCACGCCGTTGACCTGGTCGCCCAAGAGCTCAAGCGTCGCCTTCATCTGGTCGACCGTCGTCTGGCCCCAGTGCGCGACGACCACGGTGTTGTCCGTATAATCACACATGGCGCGCGCATCGCGGACAGCGAGCGCTGCGGGCGCGTTGATTATGACTTTGTCGAATAGCTGGCTCAGCTTTTCGATCAGCTGGGTCAGGCGATAGCTGGTCAGGATCGAGGCGGGGTCGCTGACCGGACGGTTGGCGCTGAGCAATACGATGCGTGGCTTCTCTTCCTCGCTCTGCTCACCCTTGCGATGCCATTCAATCATGTCCGGCGAGGGGTTCGAAAGGAGCGCATCGAGATCGGCCTGGCCGGTGATCACATCGACGATATCGGGCGTATCCAGTTCGTTCTGCAGCGTCTGCAACAGGCCGTGGCGCCGTAGGTCGAGGTCGACCACGACTGCTGTCTGACCCATGCTGACCGCCGCTGCTGCCATGGTGAGCGAGACGGTGGATTTGCCATCGCCAGGCAGGGGCGATGTTATGAGAACGGACTGGGATTTCGAATTGGGCGAGAGTGCTCGCAACTCGGCATAGGCGGACCTCGCCGCTTCGCCATAAAGAGACTGCGGATTGCGCAGCACCAGGTTCTCGTCGATCTTGTCGGAGACGCCGCTCTGGATCATCGGCAACATGCCGAGCGTCGGTACGTTCACGAACCTGCGGATTTGCGCAGCGGTACGCAGCCGGTCGTCGATCAGGTCGCGGGCGAAAGCGATAAGCACGGCAATCACGCCTGAACCTAGCAATGCCAGCAGCACCATCTTCAGCGGTTCAGGCGAAATGCGATCGAAATCGGGGACGGCCGGCGATACGACGAGGGTGTTTACCCCTTGTAGCTGCATCTGCGCTTCGATCTGCTCGATACGATCTGCGATCTTGGCATAGGCGGTGTCGGCCAGCATACTTGCACGCTGCAATTGCGATAGCTCGGCCATGTTCTCATTGTTCTGGTAGGCCTTGGCCGTCATCGAGGCGAGCGTGCCCTGGAGACGCGATGCTCGGGCCGCGTCCATCGCGGCATCACTCCTGGCAAGGGCAGACATGCGTGCAGCATCGGCAGATGCGACCTCGTTTGCAGCCGCGCGGGCACGGGCCTGCTCGCTAGTCAGGGCACTGTTGACCGAAGAAAGCTGTGAATTGACGCGCTGTACGTCGGGATGGTTGGGGCCGAAGGTTGCACCGAGGCGAGCCTGTTCGGCAATCAGCTCGGATTGCTGGCGTTCGAGCTGCTGGACCGCTGCGGAGGTCGCCTGCGCGGTGCTGCGCAGGCGCGCGGCATTCGAGATACCGGCACTGCGCGAGGCAGACCCGCTGCTGGCGGCACTGGCCGATGCAGCCTCGACAGCGATGCGGTTGATCTGTTGGAGATCTTCCTCACTACCGGCACCGACAAGCATTCCCGTGCGAGCACGGAATTCGGAAAGTTCTCTCGCCGCGGTTTCGGCATCATCTGCACGGCTGGCCTGTTCCGACTTCAGCGACGCGAGCAGTTCCTGGCGCCGCTGGTTGCTGTGCGAATTGCGCACGACACGAACCGATTCCGGATACTGGTTGGCAATGCGGGCAGAGAGCGCGGGGGAGCGGGTTGTCGCGGCGACCTGGATGAGGTCGGAACCTAGCTCGCTGGATACCGACGTGATGGCCAGGAGCCGGTTGGTCGCGGCCTGCATTAGGGCGTTCTGACTTTCGGGGACATCGCCCAGCTCGGCGAGAAAGGCCTGGTCCTCGAGGAGCGAAAGGTCCGCGATTACCCGCTCGGCCGAAGCGCGAGACCGATAAAGGCGAACCGCATTGGCCACGCGCTGCTCGTTGCGCGAATTAACATCGGCCTGGTTGGTCCCCACCTCGTCGACGAGTTCGACCTGAACCTGCGCCACCGAACGATACTGGCTCGGCGCGAGCAGCTGATGGGCGGCAACGGCAAGCGTGGTAAGCCCGACGATCACGATGATCAGCAGTTTGTGACGCTCCAGCAACCGAAGCATGTCGCGCAAGGACATGACCTGCGGTGCCTGTGGACCTTCATGGCTTACGGCGCTCGCATAGCGATGGTCGACTGCCGTGTTTCCGGAAGCGACTTGTGGAGCAAGGTATTGGGACATGGTGGCGTCTCGGCTGCTGAAAAGGCTTCCGCCAAGGCAGCATAGCCCGGGCGTTTCCAACCGCAGTATGAACGTTCCGAGACGCTCACCATATCACCCATAGGATAAAATGATGGCTATTGAGATTAGCCGGACCACTTAGACCATAGGGCTATTAAACCATCGGACGACCGCAATTGTAGGCAGGAAGCGCACCGGTTCCGGCATCGTAGATACCACGGTAGCGATTGTGATCCTGAGCCACGAAATTGAGGTATTCCTCGATGTTGGGATAGCCGTCACCGTCCGCATCGTCGTTAGCATCCCACTTGTCGGGATCGGTGCTGGTGAACTGCTCTTCCCATGCATCGGGCATGCCGTCGTTGTCGCGGTCGGGTAGTGCCCCTCCGGTCGCCGTCAGGTTCGCGTAGCCCGCGACAGCCGTGCGGATGTCGTTGGGCAGGTCGACGAGATACGGAGGTGCATCGCAGGTGCGCACATCGTCGATGAAAGCCCTGTCGACATTGTCGCGGCAGCTTCCGTCACGGCACAGGTCCGCACCGGCGAATGCAAGTACGTTGCGCATACCCTGCATCGGGCTGGAGATCATCCAGTCCTCGAACGTCTTGGTAAGTCCCGGCGCCAGCGCGAACCTCACTCCCTGAACGACGTCCTTGCCCTGGATGGCGCAATTTTCGAGGCCGTTGGAAGTCACACCGCAGACCGTCGTGGAATCGACACCGTCGAGGAAGCCGACCGAATCCAGATAGTTATCGGTCACTGTGGACCCGAACTGACCGGCGATCCGGTTCCTCGGGGTCACATTGTTCTTCATATAGACATCGAAGCCATAGGGCAGGCCGCTGACCGCGCGGTTGTAAAGCGCGGGCCAATAATTGCCCTTGCGGTTGGTGAAGTACGAGCCACGGAACCAGGTGTTGCCGATGTAGTTCACATAGACCGAGCCGAACTGGTTCGACAGCAGGCCGCCCTCTTCGGTGAAGTTGTAGAGGACGTTGTTTAGCACGTCGATCTGGCCGGTATCGCCGACGCCGCCGTTCCTAACGCCCGGAGACAGGTTCATCCCGCGCTGCACCCCGTGCTGCGACAGGTTGTAGGCGATCGTCATGCGATTGCCCGGCTTGGTGAACCAGGTCTTGCAGTGAAGCGCCGAACTGTGGCCCGCATCGCGGCAGATGTTCGGGCCGGCAATCGACCACTGCACCGTGCAGTCGGAGCAGGTGACGTCCATGCTCTCGTCCGTGCCGTACATGGCCGAGACGTGGTCGACGATCTGGTAGCGGGTGTTGTTGAGGCGGATCGGGTCACCGTTATCCGACGGCCGGTTGGGGTGGGGAGCAAACCGCAGCCGGATATGGCGCGCAATCATGTGGTTTCCGTCGCGGCGCGTATCGAGCAGCGAGTCCACCGGATTGTAGTTATTCCCGAGGCGAAGCTCGATCCCGCCGGGCGAGGTCTGGCCGGCGATGTAGATCTTTTCGGTCGTGATCCAAGCTTCGGACTGGAGCGTAATGGCGCCGGACACGTCGAACACGCAGTAACGCGGTCGACCTGCCGGGATGCTGTAGGGCGAATTGACCGGCAGCGCCTTCGCGCATTCACGATAAGTGATCTTGCCGTCATTGGGGTCTGCCGTGTCCTCGAGCGAGTTGATCTTGTAGACCACCGCGTTCGAAGAGCGGACACTGGTGACACGACCATAACCAATGGCCGTCGGGAATGCGATCGGGTGGATCGCCTTGTCCGGGATCCCGCCATCGTCGGGATTGGCGAAAGCACCGGCGGCGCCGGCGGTCGAAGGAGTGGGCGTCGGAGTAGGCGAGGGGCTCGGGCTAGGGCTCGGGCTGGGACTCGGACTGGGTGCGCTCGTTGTCGGAGGAGCGCTGGAATCGCCGCCGCCACATGCAGCGACGAGCAGGCTTGCTGCGGCAGTCCCAAGTAGGACGCCGGGGTTTAACTTGGCCATTTGCCAACCTTTACAGGGTATATCAGGTGGATAGGGGAAGGCTTGGCGCAAATTGCACCGGCGACCCTCCTGCTCTTAATGTTATCGAGGATATTTCTCTGTCGGCGATGGTTAATAAATCAACACCGAACCGCGGAATTCCGCCAAACAGAGCAGTATTCGGGGCGAGTTGTTCAGTTAGGTGGGTTCATTTCGGGCAACCCTTGGGGTAGCGTTGGAAATCAACTGAGCGTGTTCGACTTCCCGACCGGATGCTTCCGACGATTCGGATTTGATGCGCGGTTCGCCCGCTTACTACTCACCTCAAGATACAGGCGCTCGTAGCGCTGTGTGATCGCGTCTAGCGAGTAATTGTCGACGACCCGGTCCCTGCCGGCGAGACCCAGGCGGCTGCGTTCTTTCCCTGACAGCTCCAGCATTCTCGAAATGGCCCCGGCCAGTGCGTCCGGGTCTTCGGGCGGGACGATCTCACCTGCCGGTCCGACGATCGCTCTGCTGTCTCCCACATCCGTTGAGATTACCGGGACACCGCATGAGAGGGCTTCACCGATTACGTTCGGGAAGGCCTCGCCCCAGCCCGACGGTACAGTGAGTATGTCGAGGCCCGGTAGCCACTCGGCAACATCGAACCGCGCATCATCGGTCGTCACACGCCCGGAAGGCAGCCTTTCGATCATATCTCGCAAATCATCCGGCGGCTCTGCCAGCCCGTGACCGACCATCAACAGGTGGAAATCGCTGCCTTGCCGGAACGCTATTTCGGCAGCGGCGAGCAGGTTCGCATGTCCCTTCATTGGGTGGAGCCTTGCGATGCAGCCTACAATGGGGCGGTCGCCCGATATCCCGAACAAGGCCTCCACCTTCGCACGGGCGTCGGGATCTGGACGAAAGGCGGAACAGTCGAAGCCATTCGGGATCACGATCCGCTGTGCGGGTGAAAATCCGTGGGCTTCGTGCTGCGCTGCCGATGCGGCCGAGTTGTAGACGATGGCGCTTGGGCGGTGCGACAGGCGCCGGCTGAGGGCAAGAAGAGCCCTCGTGCGCAAGGTTTCGCGCTGTGCATTTTCCAGCGAATGGCGAATATTCCAGATGGTGGGGATTTCCGTCCGGCTGGCGAGCCGCGCGAAAGTCGCTGCCAGATTGCCGTGATACATCCAGCCATGCAGGACATCGGGTTCGATCCGGCGTACGAGCTTCGCCAGGCGGCTTGCCGCGCCGATCGTTGGCAAGCCGCGCTCCATTCCAAGGGTATGCACTGTCGCGCCGGCCGCCTTGATCCGCTCTGACAGCGGACCGGGCTTGAGCAGGGAAAGCACGTGTTGCGTCTGCGGGCGGGGATCGTTCTCGATCAGCTTGGCCAGCATGTTCTCTGCGCCACCGACGTTTAGCCCCGTGATGACGTGGAGGAACTTCATGCAGCGATTTCCGAGTATAGTTCCTCGATAGCGCGGACGTGTTTGTTGATTCCGAAGCTGTTTAGGGCGTGGGCACGGGCGTTTGCTGCGATGCGCGCGCCGAGGGTGGGATCGTCTTCTAGAAGCGCGAGCTGCTTTGCCATGTCTTCGGGATCGTCGGCCTTTGCCAGCAGCCCGGTCTCGCTATGATCGATAGCCTCGATATTGCCTCCAGACGCTGCGGCGACGACCGGAGTGCCGACCAGCATGGCTTCTACGAGCGTGCGCCCGAAAGGCTCGTTCACGGCTGGCACCAGCAGCGCGTCGCAAGCCGCAATCCAGCGCTCTGCAGGTTTGCGGAAGCCCATCATAAGCACGCGCTCGTGGAGGCCGTTATTCTCTATCGCCTTTTGAACCCTCTCTTCGAAACCGGCTTCGTATTCCTCCCCGAAGAGCAGCCCGTAGATCTTTCTCTCTGGTTTTTCGCGCAGGGCCGCTGCGATCGCTTCGACGAAAGTTTCCGGCCTCTTGCGGTCTCCGAACTGGGCGAAGAACCCTACGATGAAACTGTCCGCGCCGAAGCCTAGTTCTTCCAGCGCTTCACGCCTGCTTTCGCTGCGGTCGATTTCTGCGCAGGAGGTGTCGAAAGGGGAATGGATGACGCGGCAGCGGTCACCGGCCGAATAGTTCGATGGCTGCGGCGATGCATAGTGCGACACGGAGACGACGGCGCGGGCGGTAAGCGGCGCGACGAAGCGCAGGCCTTTTGCCCGTGGGTGGCCGCGATGGTGCCAGACCTGTTCCACACCAGCAATCTTCGCCGCCAAGCCCCAGACAACGTGGTTGCGCCCTTCGTTGGTGTGGACATAGTCGAAGTCGCCTCCTTTCAGGTGAGCGATCGCAGCGCGAACACTGGAGGTGATACCGAGGAGTGTTTCCGAGCTCGGATCGGGCATCGTGACGCGGGTATAGGGTATGCCTTCCTCGTCCAGCATCTTGCCGAGATCACCCTCCGGCCCGGACAGGAGCACTTTCGGTTCGAACCGTGCGGGGTCGAGCTCGCGCAGCATGGTCAATGCCGAAATATGGCTGCCGCCGACCATTCCGTCGGTGAATGGGAAACATATTCTAATCGGCATTCAACTGGCCTCGCCGTTGCGGCACGGTGAAACCCCGCGCTGTATCGCCACCGATTATGGCGCAATCGCGGACCTCATGGGCAGATAAATAGGCCAATATCCAAAAGGCTACCAAGCCTTAGGGCCGGTATCTCGGAGTGGCAGCGGCTCGCCCGCATGCTCAATTGCGACTTGTCACCGGATAGGCTGTTTATCTTCGGCAAAAGAGCATCCTGAAACCATGTCCATCGCAGCTTCGCGCTTCTTCTCGCTGCCGCCCGAGCAGATCACACCGGCCCTCGAGGTCGCGTTCTTCAGCAGTCTGAAGACGGGTAACGATACCTTCAAGAAAACAGACGTGCGCCGGTTCGAGGAGATCGACGGCGTTGTTGCTACCGAGCTCGCAAAGGCATTTCCGGGAGAGACGCTGGAGCTTCTCGACGTCGGCATCTCCTCTGGCACGACCACTATGGAACTCGCCGAGGCACTTGAACGGGCAGGCGCCGACTTTCGTATCACCGCCACGGATCGCACCTTTGCTGCATCCATCCTCGACGGACCGCTTGGAAGCCGTGCCTTGGTGGAGAACAGCGGGCATATCCTGCAGTTCGAGATCTTGGGCCGGCCGCTTCGTGCCTGGGACAGAAGGCTCGACCGCTTTACCGGGAGGTCGATCCTCAATGCCGCCCTGCGCAAGGCCATCGGCAAGTCAGCCAAGGAACGGGCAGGCAATCGACCAGTCGAACTTGTCAGTCCGCGGCTCAAGGAACGGCCGAGCGTGACCATCGCGGAGGACGATATCTTCACGCGGACCCCGGCTTTCGAGCGCAAATTCCATTTCGTTCGCGCGGCCAATATCCTCAATCTCGATTATTTCGACAAAGACCGGATTTCGACCGGCCTTGGACATTTGCGTGCGTATCTGCGCGGACCGGGTGGGCTGCTGCTCCTAGTCAGGACGGACAAGGTCACCAGCGGAAACAACGGCACGCTGTTCCGGCTAAATGCGGAACACGGGTTCGAGGTCGTGCGAAGGTTTGGGGACGGAAGCGAAGTCGAGGACCTTGTTTTGTCCGTCGCCTGACGGCGGGGGCTTGTTCAACCAGTTACGAGCTGGTCGCTCAGATCATCCAGGAATTGCTCAAGATTGGAGATCCCGTCTCCATCGCTGTCTGACCAGGCATCTGCCGTTTCGGGATCAGCTCCGTGGTCGAGTTCCCACCGATCGTCCATGCCATCTCCGTCTGTGTCGGGATAAGGTGTACCAGTCGCGATCGCGGGAATGCTGCCGGGTGCCTTTGCCAATTTGCCGCCCCGGCTCTGGACTTCCGATACGACCTGCCTGTCGAGCGCATCTCTTGGATGTGCGCCAGCAGATTGGAGGACCTGCGTGTAGGCGTTCGGCGCAGAAACAGGCTGCATGGTGAACTGGCAGGGGGGGATATCGGTGGAGATATCGGCGACCGAGCCATCGAGGTGAGTGAAGAGACCGTCGAACACATTTCCGCGGATGTAGGCGCTGGCCTTGCCCTTGCTGCCGATTGTCTGCCGCACGATACCCACAGCATCGCCCCGCGTGTCAGGACCGGCTATGAAGCTGTTTCCGACAATCGACACGGGACTGCCGCCATGGCTTTCCCAGACTTCGGCAAATTCCGATTCCGCATTGTAGAAGACGTTGTTGAAAATCTCGATGCACGAGCCCGGTGTAAAATTGATATCCGGATTGCGGTCGCCGTTATGTGCGCAGAGGTTGCCGATGAAGCTCACGCGCTGCGGCTGGAAGGAATCCGCAGCGAGCAGGGCGCACTTGTCGTGGCGTGGGATGCCCCAGGAGAAGATCGAATTGCTGATGGTAATCTCGTCATTGTCGGCATAACCGTTGACGATCTCGTCCCGGGCCCAGCTGGCGCTGACATGATCGATGATCACTCGCGAACTTTGCTCGATCGTGACGGCGTCTTCGGAGCCGCGTTCATTGCCGACGCGATCGGTCCTGACCCGCAAATGCCTCACCACGACATCATGCGTGTCCTTGATGACCAGCGGTGTCCTGCCCGCATCGCCGCCGCTATGCGCCAGCGTAATGCCTCCGCCCGGCGCAGTTTGTCCGGCGATTGTGATGTAGGGATTGCGTATCCGCGGAGGGCGCTGTGTGAACCGTATGACACCGGAAACCCGAAAGACACAGACGCGGGGTCCGTTTGCTTCGATACAGGCGCGCAGGCTGCCCGGGCCCGAGTCTTCGAGCGTCGTCACCGCGATTACCGTGCCACCGCGGCCACCCTCGCTAATGGCGCCAAACCCCTCTGCTCCACGGAATGCGAGGCGCGTGGATGGCGGGGCTACCTGCTCGGCGTCTGAATTGTCGATCTGCTGGGCAAGTCCATTGCCCGGGCCCGAGCAGGAAGTGACCGCGATACAAACCGCCCCAAGCAAGCCCCGCGTTAGTCCTGTCTGGCCGAACCGGACGCTTGATTTCGGCAAATTGCCGGACAAATTTTGAGGCGGTGTGGTCATCGCTACCCTAAAGACCCGACGTGGCGCGGGAAAACACTGCTTACATACAGTATTTTAGCGGTCCCGACGGGTCTCTTTGGGGGTAGCGCGACGACACCCATGCGAGACCTTCGGTTCAAATGCGCCAAGGCACTAGCCGCCTGACCCTTGGGCGCGGGGCGGAACTAGCGGTAGGTTCGCAGATAGTGCGTAACCGAAAAATTCCGGGATGACCTTGGCAAGCTCGACAGCAGACCAGCAATTCCTGCCTCCGGGCGGTGTCATGAGGCAGGCCGAAGCCCGCGCCTACGCATCGCGCTGGGAAAGGATAGCCTATTTCTGTCTGCTCGGAGGAATGTTCACGCTGACATGGAACATCGTGCGGCTGGGCGATTTGAACCTCAGTCTTTCGGACGGCCTGTTCCTGTTCGTGATCATGTTCCTTGCTGCCCGCGGACACCTCAACGTACAGCCGTTCGGGTCAGCCACCCCGATCTGGTACATCGGACTGCTCCTGATGCTTGGCGGGTTGTTGATCAGCTCGATCGTCAATGGTGTCGCCGTGCGCTGGGTAAGCGTTGCGGCGCAATATGCCTTCGCTTTCCTCGCTATTCCGATGATGCTGGCGAGTTGGCGGCGGCAAGTGCTCGACCGCTGTATCGTCGCATTCGCGCTCGGGGTGGTGCTTTCGCAGGGCATCGCCTTCGGTGCGAACCTTTTCTTCACATACCACGATACGTGGATGGTCGTGGGGCGCGACTTCATCACCGCCACTGGACGGGTCGGCGCGCTGTCAGGCAATCCGAACACCAACGGGGCGGTGGCGACGTTCTGCCTGTTAAGCCTGATCTATATATTTCATCAGGGCCTACTCCCGCGCTGGCTCGTCCTGCTGTGCGCAGCACTCGCCGCTTGGGGACTGATCGCAAGCGCTAGTTTCACGTCCTTCGTCCTTGCGTGCATCGCCCTGCCGCTCGCATCGCTGATCCTCTGGCCAAGAGGCACACTGGTTGGGCTTCTTGTAGTCCTGTTTGCCGTAGCGGTGGGTGTGACGTCCGAGGTTCCCTTGCCCGCCGTGTTCGAGCAGCGCGTGGCGGAAGCTCTTGCTCAAGGAAATCTTGACCAGGCTGGGACTTTCTCCGGCCGCTGGGAGATGGCGCTCGAGGCATGGCGCCTGTCCGGTGACACGGCGTTGATCGGTTTCGGTGCCGACGGCTATCGCTCTGTCAGCGCTCATCAGGCCCCGGTGCATGTTCTCCCGCTCTTGCTGATGACCGAGGGTGGCCTTCCGTCCCTGCTTGGACTGCTTGTGCTGCTGATAATGCTCTGGGTGCTCGGTTTCAGCATCTTGCGGAGCGTCAGAGGCGATGCAGCGCTCGTGCTCGGTCTGCTTGTGGTCTTCACCGGCTTCACCTTATCCGTGCCGCACATGTACGCACGCATGTGGATCGTACCGCTGCTGCTAGGCCTCGTGCACGCTCTCAAGTGGCGTGAGCATATCCGTCAACCGTTATGGGGTGGTCCGCCGCCATCAGACGCCGCCAACATTCCCCCCCAGTTGCCCGGTGAAGATACGTTCGCAACCGGAGGGACGCGCGAGCCGTGAGCCAACCCTCCCGATATCCGGCTGAGGTCGCGGACACCCCGGCGGCCAGCGAGCCAGCCACGCTCTCCGGAAAGCTGGGCAAGTCCTTCTTCGGATCGCGCCTCGTGAGCATCCTCCACCTGTTCGGCGGCAATATTGCGAACAGCCTGCTCATGCTTCTCGGGACGGCATTGGCTGCGCGTACTCTCGGAACCGAGCAGTTTGGGGTTTTCGTTCTTGTCCTGACACTGGGCCGCTTCAGCGAGCGACTTGTCAGGTTCGAATCCTGGCAGCCGTTGATCCGTTTCGCGGCCAGCGAAGAACAGTCATTCGACAGCGACCGCATGGC
>JABDNC010000067.1 GCA_013001165.1 Erythrobacter sp. | reverse complement strand
GTCTCGGTGATCTCGATATCGAGGCGATTGGCAGGGAAACGGTGCTTGACCAGCAGCTTGAGCAGCTTTTGGGCGAACCAAGGGTCGCGCATCTGCACCGGCGAGATATTCACCGACAGGGTCAGCTTGGGATCCCATTCGCGCGCGTCTTCGAAGGCGCGTCCGATCAGGTTTTCGCTGAGCTCTGCGATCACGCCGATGTCTTCGGCGATTGGAATGAAGATGTCCGGGCCGATCAGGCCCATTTCGGGCGAATCCCAGCGTGCCAGTATTTCGAAGCCGACCAGTTCACCGGATTCGAGATCGACCTGCTGTTCGTAATAGGGGACGAACTCGTTGTTGAGAATGCCGCGGCGGATGCCGGCCTCGATCTCGTTACGGAAGCGAAGCTCGTCTTCCATGTTGTGTTCGAACCAGTAGAAGCGGTTCTTCCCTTGCTTCTTGGCGTGATACATGGCGATGTCCGCCTTGTGCATCAGGCGCTGGGCGGCGTCTTCGCAAGACTCACCTTCCTCGCCTTCTTCCAGGTGCAGCGAGCTTGCAATCCCGATCGAGATCGTAATCTCCATGGCCACCCCATCGTGCAAAACGGGCGTCGCGAATTGCTCGACCATCCGGGTCGCAAGGTGTTCTACCCTTTCGGGTGACTGCGGGTGGTAGGGCACGACGCAGACGAACTCGTCGCCTCCAAGACGTGCGAGCGATCCGCCTTCCGGAAGGAGAGAGGCAACACGCTGTGCGGCCGTGCGCAGAACGAGATCCCCCGCTGCATGACCGTTGAGGTCGTTGACCTGTTTGAAGTTGTCGAGGTCGAGCGCGATCGCGGCCAGCGCCCGCTCGTCCTTTGGGCTGCTTTGCAGCAAGGCACCCAGAGTTTCCGCGAAGCTGCGGCGATTGAGGCAACCGGTAAGATCGTCGATTTCGGCGAGCCTGCGCGCCTCTTCCTCGGAAAGGCGAGTGCACTCCAGTTCGGTATTGAGCGCCTTGTAGCGCTGCCAGCCGAGAAGGATCAGTGCGATGTTCAGGAGAAGCGCATTGGTGAGCGCGACGTCGGGTCCTGCTCCGAAGCCCCTGAGCGCCTGGATGGCGAGGGGAAGGACGGAGCTCGCGGTTGCAACGAACAGCATGGTCGCGGCAAGGGCGATGCCGAGAGTTACGAAATCGGTACGTTTGCGGACTTTCGACAGCGCACGAGCGGGACGTCCCGCATCCAGCACTGTCTTGCTCAAACGATTCACGCGAACCCCCGAAATTTCCTGCGTGGAAAGGTGAGTAGTTTGGCAAGCCTAAAAAGCGGTTAATCCTGCGTGCAAAGGGTGGTCCAGGGTGGCCAGCATCCTGAGGGCTCGCTAACGAAGCCTTCGCAACGAAGTTCGACAGGAGAGAGATGCAGATGGCGCGTTACTGGCTGATGAAATCCGAGCCGTTCAAATACAGCTGGGACGACCTTGTCGCCGAAAAGGAAGGCACTTGGGACGGCGTTCGCAACCATCGTGCAAAGAACAACCTCGCAGCCATGGAAGTAGGCGACCAGGCGTTCTTCTACCATTCTCGCGAGGGGTTGGAGATCGTAGGTATCTGCGAGGTCAGCGTTGCAGGAATTACCGACCCGACCGATCCGGAAGGCAAATGGGCCGCCGTCAAGATCGTGCCCAAGACCAAGTTGCCTTCACCAGTAACGCTCAAACAGATCAAGGCAGAGCCCAAGCTTGCCGATTGCGAGCTGGTCAAGCTTTCGCGGCTTTCTGTTGCCGAGATCAAGCCGGACGAATGGTCTGTGATTTGCTCCATGGCGGGCATCTGACGCGCCGAACGGTTGGAACGCTGGCGGGACGCCGCTCATTGCTTAGGTAACCCCCAAGCAGGAAAGCACCCCAAATGAACCGTTTCGAAGGCAAGCGCATCCTCATCACCGGTGGCACCAGCGGCATGGGCCTGGCTGGTGCCAAGATGATCGTCGAAGAAGGTGGCGAGGTTGCCGTGACCGGCACCAGCCAGGACCACCTCGATGAAGCGGGGCGTTCACTTCCTCCGGCTTCGCTTGTTTTGCGGAACGACGCGTCCGATCCCGAGGCTGCGAAGGAACTGGGTGCCAAGGTAAAGGACCAGATGGGCAGCATCGACGGCATCTGGCTCAATGCCGGCTTCGGCAAGTTCGGTGACAGCACGAAAATCGATGCCGAGACCTTCGACGGCATGAACAATGTCAATGTGCGCGGCCCGGTGCTGCAAATGGCCGAACTGATCCCGCTGATCTCCGATGGCGGCTCGGTGGTCGTAACTGCTTCGGTCTCGCCTTACCTCGGGCAGCCTCAGGGCGCGGTCTATGCTGCGACAAAGGGTGCCGTCACGGCCCTGACAAGAGCCTGGGCCGCAGACCTCGCCGGGCGCGAAATCAGGGTGAACTCGATTGCGCCCGGACCGATCGAGACCAACTTCTTCGACGGCATGGGATTATCCGACGAAGAAATCGAAAACTTCAGTGAGCAGATCAAGGAAATGGTCCCGCTCGGCCGGTTCGGCAGCAGCGAGGAAGCCGCGCAAATCGCCTTGTTCCTGTTGTCGGAGCAAGCAAGCTACGTGACCGGATCGCAATATGTGGTCGATGGCGGGATGACGATGCGCTGATCCGCGCAGCCCCCCGCTAACTTTTCCTCAGGCCGCTGATGGTTGCGCCGCTCGCGGCGAGCTGCTCGATCTCGATCTTGCAGTGGATCAGCCTGAGCCCGCTGCGGCCTTCGGCTGCCACGAGAGCATCCTTGAACTCCTGAGTGGTCTCAGCGCTGGCCGACCAGCCTCCGAACGCGCTGGCGACAGCGGCGAAGTCTGGATTGGCTAGGCGAGTGCCGCTTATGCGCTCCTCGCCCGGAAATTCGCGCTCTTGGTGCATTCGGATGGTCCCGTAGGCCGAGTTGTCGACCACGATCACGATGAGGTTGGCGCCATGCTGGACCGCCGTGGCCAGTTCCTGCCCGTTCATTAGGAAATCGCCGTCACCTGCCACGGCGACCACGGTGCGCTCCGGGTGGCGTAGGGCAGCGGCGACTGCGGCCGGTACGCCATATCCCATCGCGCCGCAGGTCGGAGCAAGCTGGGTCGGGAAGCCTTCGTAGCGCCAATAGCGGTGCCACCAGCCGGCGAAATTACCGGCTCCGTTGCAGATGATCGTGTCGGCGGGCAGCGTATCGCGCATGAACTGCACGCACTGTCCCATGTCGAGCGCGTAATCGGCAGGGTGCGCGGTAGCCCACGCTTCCCATTCGGCGTGAGCCTGCGCTCCTGCATCGAAATCGATCGCGTCGCCATCGTCCCAGAGCGCGGCGCTTTCTGCGAATTCGGCCATTCCGGCGCAGATGGCCAGATCAGTGGGATAGACGCTGTTGAGCTCGTCCGGATCGGGATGGACGTGGATCAGCTTGCGGTCCCGGGCCACCAGCGGCGGCACGGTGTAGCCA
>JABDNC010000034.1 GCA_013001165.1 Erythrobacter sp. | reverse complement strand
GACCTGTTCTGCGGAAGCGGCGAGGGTGGAGATGGTCTCGTCCGCGCCTTCGGCATCGTCCGCGGCCTTGCGGGCAAGTTCTGCAGAATGAGAAGCCTGGCGGCTGATCTCGCCGATCGACATGGCGAACTCGTCCGATGCGGCCGCTGCTGCGGTAACACCGCCCGATGCGGTTTCCATCGACTGGCTCACGGCGCCGCTTTGCTGCGTCGCCTGTTCGGCAGTGCTGGCCATGCTCGATGCGGTTGTGTTGAGCTGCGATGACGCAGCGGCAACGCCGTTCACCACTTCGCCGACAGTCGCTTCGAAAGTCACGGCAAGGCGCTGGAGTTCGGCCTTGCGATCGCTACGCATGGCATTCTGTTCGCTGGCCATTTCTTCGATCCGGAAAGCGGCTTCGCGGAACACGTCCAGCGAACGGGCCAGATCGCCCAGCTCGTCCTTGCGCTGGAGAGCAGGGATGTGGACATGTTTGTCGCCTTCAGCGAGCTGCTGCGAAACGTCGGTCAGGCGGCCGACCGTCCGCGTCACGTCGCGTGCGATGACCTTGGTGGTTACGAGGATCAGGGCAATGCCCGCAAATGCAACCATGAAGAAGGCGATGAAAAGCCAGCTGATTACCCTCCGCGAATGTGCGTCATGTTCGCCGGCATACTGGATCAGGGCAGAGCGCAGTTCGCTGCTCGCGTCATTAAAGGCGTTGCCATCGGCCACCGCGGCCAGCGAAATATCACGCAGCTGCTCGCCATCGGTAGCGGCCCGCGATCGGTCGATATCGCCTTCGAAAGTGGTGAGCTGGCCCCGCAGCGCTTTGATCGTGTCGAGATGCTGCGGCAGGTGAGTGGCCGCGATCTTTTCGAGATCATTCAGATTACGGCGCGCATCCTTGGCTGCAGTCCGGCCGCTCTCGAGCGCTTCACGGTTTCCGCTCAGCGCATAGTGCTGGACCTCTACGACCGCAGTGGTTGCGTTGACTTTCAGTTCGCTCGCAGAAGCAATTGCGTCCGAAATTTCCATGCGATCCGAGCGCAGGTCGAGCGCCAGCCAACCCCCTACGAGGATCGACAGGAGGATAAAGACTACCGCCCCGATGTTGGCGAGCGAGAGCGAGCGCAGCTTCGATCCAAGAGGCATGTCTGCGAAGAAGCCCAGCAGGCCCTTGCGATGCGCTCCCTCGGAGGCTTCGTCCTGGGTCTCTGCCTCGAAGTCCGCAAAGTGGTCTTCCAAAAAAGTTGCGTCGGCCATCAATTCGCTGGCGGCCCCGGTCGGCGCATTCATGCTACTTTGCTTCCCTCATCTGGACGGTCGCCTTCCTTCGCGCCGTTGTTGTTCTTTGCGAGTTGTTCAGTGATCTCGTCGGCGGGCATGGCCTTGAAGTAGAGCCAGCCCTGCATCTGGTCGCAGCCTGCCGAGCGGACCATCGCGGCCTGCTCCTCAGTCTCCACGCCCTCTGCCGTCACATCCATTTTCATCGCGCGCGCGACGGTGATGCTGGACAGCATCATGGCGCGACTGCCTTCGTCTTCGCTCGCCTGTGCCACGAGGCTGCGGTCGATCTTCAGCTTTTCGAAGCGGAACTGCCGCAGGAAGCCGATAGAGGCGTATCCGGTGCCGAAATCATCGAGTGCGACTCGAACTCCGAAGCCGCGGATGAGCGCAAGGCTGCGTTCAGCAACGACCGGATCGAGCACGAGGCAAGTTTCGGTGATCTCGAGCTCGAGCCGTTCGGGTTCGAAGCCCGTTTCCTCGAGGATATGACCAAGCTGGACCGGGAACTCCGGATTGCGCAGCTGGGCAGCGGAGATGTTTACCGAGAGGGTAATGCCCTCCCACTGCTGTGCGTCGCAGCATGCTTGCCGCAGGACCCACAGGCCGATGGGATTGATCAGCCCCGACTCCTCGGCGACCGGGATGAAAGCGCTCGGTCCGATGTCCTTGCCGTCAGGCCGATCCCATCGCAGCAGGCATTCGACCGCCGAGATGCGCCGGCTGTGGCTGTCGAGCAGCGGCTGGTAGTGCAGGTGGAACTGGCCCAGCGTGAGGGCCGCGCGAAGCTCGTCTTCCAGTTCCTTGAGCTGTTCGCGGCTGCGATCGAAGGCTTCGTTGAACCAGGTGCAACGCATCTTTCCGCCGCGCTTGGACGCATACATCGCGACGTCGGACCGACGAAGAAGCTCGGAGGATTCGATTTCCTGCCCGGGGATGCTGCGCGCAAGTCCGATGCTGGCTCCCAGCGTGAGGCGACGGTCTTCGACCTTGATGGTCTTCGACATGCGTTCGATGACACGGCGTGACTGACCTTCCAGCAGGGTTCCGGCGAGCTGGCCCGACATGAGCACGGCAAATTCGTCGCCGTTCAGCCGGTAGACCCGTGCCTCTTCGCCGCAAATGTCAGCGATAATCGCGCCGATCTGCTTGATCGCCGCATCGCCGAGGATATGGCCATAATGATCGTTGACGACTTTGAAGCCATCAATGTCGACCAGTGCCAAGGCGGTCTCGTGTTCCTTCGCAAATTCGTTCTGCAGATCACGGTGCAGCGCACGGCGATTCGGTAGGCCGGTCAACGCGTCGCTATTTGAAAGCCTGTCCAGCGTGCGAAGGTGGCGAATACCCATCAGCGAGAATGCGATGATGCTCGCAAAAAAGGTGACGAGACCACCACCGAGAACAGCGTTGAGAGAAACCGCGCCGGTCTGCGGTCCGACGACGCCGAGGATTGCAGTCGTGAGCACGATGCCGGCGAAAGCTGCGAGAGGCGCAAAGATTGCGAACCGCGTCTTGCGCTGCGTCTTGTCGGACTGAACTCGCACCAAAAACTCCTCGGCAGCCGACAGTCGTGCCGGGCTTCCAATCGCTAACGGTCATTCGCTAAAGAACGGTAAACCGAAATTTTACCTTGAAGGACAAGGCAGACTGCGGCTCTGCGCCTTGTACGGATCGCGTACCCCGGGTTCTCAGGCGACCTTGGAGGTCGTGCTACTGAGTATGGATGAAACACCGCCGACGGCCTTGGGCGAATACATCGCTGAACCACAGGCAGCCGGTTCGAACTTGTCGGTCTGGCCCACCACGGTCTCGCCTGCTCCGAGCATCAGGATGCCATCGGGCGCCGTGGCGCTGGCGAGACGGTCGAATGCCTGGCGGCGGGTGTCCGGGTCGAAATAGAGCAAGACGTTGCGGCACAGCACAAGATCGAAGCGGCCCGGCATCGGCGGGAAGTCGAGAATGTTCTGCTGCTCGAAACGCGTCATTTCGAGGACCTTGTCGGCGACCTTCCAGCCCTGCTTGGTTTCGGTGAAGAAGTTCAGCATCTGCGCCACGGAAATGCCGCGCTGGATCTCGAACTGGGAATAGGTGCCCGTGCGCGCCTGGGCGATCGCCTTGCCCGAAACATCGGTGCCGAGGATGTCGATCTTCCAATCCTGCCACCGGCCCGGCTGCTCGGCGAGCGTCATTGCAAGGCTGAGCACCTCCTGTCCGGTCGAACAGCCTGCCGACCAGATCGAAATCCGCTTGCTGTTGGCGCGCTTGCGCTGGAGTTCCGGCAGGACCGTATTGGCGAGCGTCGCGAAATAGGCGTGGTCGCGGAAGAAATAGGTCTCGTTGTTGAGCATCGCCTCGACCACGCGGGTCGCAAGCTGGTGCTCGCCTGGGCGTTCCAGCATGCAGGCAAGCTGGTCGACGTTCTGGATACCGAATTCGCGGAAAAGACCGGAAAGCGCGGTCGAAATACGCCAGCGGCGGCTTTCGCTCAGGCTCTGTCCGGTGCGCGATTCGAGCAGGTCGGCAATGATCTTGTGAGAGGCGTCTTCTACCGCCATGCGTCTGCTCCCGCGCTGGAAAGGACTTTGTCCGCAAGCTCTGCGGGAGGAAGAACTGCAGTCGCTAGACCGCGTTCGGTGATGTCGCGCGGCATGCCCCATACGGCGCAGCTATCCGCGTTCTGTGCGTAGACCGAACCGCCTGCATCGATGATCGCATCGGCACCGTCGGTTCCGTCCCGGCCCATGCCCGACAAGAGGACACCCGCCACATGTCCGTCGTAAGCTTCTGCGAGCGTTTCAAACATCGGATCGACCGATGGCGTGCAGCCGCTCTTTACCGGGTTATAAGCGAGGCCGGTGAGATAGCGCCCCGCAGTCTTGCGCACGACCATATGACCGTGGCCGGGTGCGATGATGATCTGGCCGCGGCGAATCTCCACGCCTTCATCTGCCAGAACGGCTTCGCGATCCGATGCCATTTCCATTTGCTTGGCGAAGACCGGGATGAAGCTGGCGGGCAGGTGCTGCGTGATGAGTATCGGCAGGTCGAAATTCTTCGGGACCTGGCGCAGGAACAGGTTGAGCGCATGGATGCCGCCGGTCGATGCGCCAATGGCGATGACCTGCGGGCGCTTGCCGGCTCGGCGCTTGGCCGGTTCGGGTGCACAGCGCTTCGGCAGTTCGTGCGGGGCGAGGCCCGCAAGTGCGCGGATCTTCCCGACCAGCTGGTCGCGATAGTCGTCATTGAAACCGCCCGGGCGCGGTTTGAGCATGGTGTCGGCGGCGCCCATGCGCAGCGCCTCGACCGTGTGCTCGGCCCCTTCGGCGGTCAGCGACGAAATCACGAGGACCTTGGTCTCGGGTGACTGTTGCTGGATTTTCGGCAGCGCCTCGAGACCGCCCATACCGGGCATTTCGAGGTCGAGTAACATGACGTCCACGCGATGTTCGCGCAGCTTGTTGAGTCCCGCCTCTGCCGTGCTGGCGCTGGCGACGATATCCATGCCGCCGGCACGCTGCAGCATGCGCGTGAACACCGTGCGTACGGTCAGCGAGTCGTCGACCAGCATGACGCGCACGGCCCCTGCCGCTCGCGTTTGCTGTGACGCCTCTGATCTGTCTGAGCGGAGCGCGGTCACCACGGCTCTGACCCTCCGGTTCAGGCCATGCCGACGAGCTGAAGCTTTATCTGCAGCGTTTCGTGGTCGAACGGCTTCATGACATATTCGTCGGCACCGGCGCTGATCGCTTCTCGAATGTGCGCAACGTCATTTTCGGTGGTGCAGAAGACGACCTTCGGCTTGTCACCGCCATCACGCTGGCGCAGCTGGGTGATGAACTCGATGCCGGTCATGACCGGCATATTCCAATCGAGGAGAACAACATCGGGCATGTTTTCCATGCACTTGTTGAGGCCTTCCTGGCCGTTTTCAGCTTCGTCGACCGAGAAGCCGAGAGTTTCGAGAATATGGCGCGAGACCTTACGGATAACGCGCGAATCATCGACGATAAGACAGGTTTTCATTGATACGATCCCTTCACTTGCCAGACCGTCATAGCGGCAGACAGTAACTTTTCGCTTAAGCTGCGGCCGCTATCGGCCCCGATACGAGTTGCGGAATATCTACGAGGAGTGCGGGACCGCCGTCGGTCTCCACCATGCCCTTGGCGGCGCGTTGCCAGCCGTCGCCGAAACCGCCCGGAACCGCGACCGGTTCGCTGCGAGCTTCGCCAACGTCATGCGCCTCGTCGACCATGATCGCGTAGAGATGGCCTTCGACTTCCACCACGGCGGCGCGCTGGTCGCGCGACACGCAAGGCTGGTCGATACCGAGCGCAAGCGAGCTGTCGATGACGGTCAGTGCCTGGCTACGCAGGGCAGTCAGGCCGCAGATGAAATCGGGCGTGCCGGGGATCGGGGTGATGTTTTCCACCTCGATGACCGACTGGACGGCGACTGCAGGGATCGCCGCGCGGCGTCCGGCAATCGTGCACATCAGAAGCAAATCGTTCATGCCGCCCTCCCGGTGCGGATACGCTTGAGCGCTGCGAGCAGGCCGTCGCGGTCGTAGCGGTAGATGGTGTCGTCACCGGAATCTTCCGGGTCCGGACGTAGGCGGATGGTTTCGCGGGCGACGCCCCCGGCGCCATCGGTGTTTTCGGCGAGCGCGATGGCCAGATCGGCTTCGCCTTCGTCCTCGTCGCTCGCGATCCGGTAGCCTGCAGCCGAGACCAGCGGTTCGAGAATGGTGCGGGCCCATTCGCTGTCCGAGGGAATGCGGCAGGTCAGCGTGTGATCGACCTTCCGTGCTGCCTTGTAGCGCGAGAAGACCGCGTGACCGTCGAGCAGCGGGATCGGCTTGCCGCCAATCAGCGTAACGCCCTCGATATTGCGATCCGCCTCGCTGGGCACGACATCGTCGGTGACATCGGCTGCGTCGAGGACTTCACGAACGGCATAGACCAGTTCGTTCTCGCCGTCGGACAGGCGGAGCAGGCGGCAGCGCTCTTCGGGCAGGTCGCCCGTGTCGTGCCCCGCGAGCGTGAGGATCTCGCCGTCGATGATCGCTTGGGCGCGGTCACCCTCGATATCGATAGCGTCGCGCGAGATCGTGTCGATGCGGCGAACGAGTTCGAGGCGAACGGCACGATGGCGTCCGTCGAGACCTGCGAAGAGCATGACCGGAACGGCCTTCTTCGCTTCGACTTCCTTCTCGCGCTCGACCGGAGCGGCCTTGGTGCGGACACCGCCAGCCATGCCGCGCATCTGCGCGATGCTGGGAAGGTCGATCAGCATCATCGGACGGCCATCGTCGAGCAGTGTGGTGCCGGCGTAGAGGCGCGTTTCCATGATCGCCGGTGCGATCGGTTTCACCACAACGTCCTCGTGATCGAAAACGCGGTCTACGGCGAGGGCGAAGACATCGTCGCTAGCGAGACGAACGAGGATGAGCGTCTTGCTCTCCCATTCGCAATTGTCGTTGGTTTCGCTGCCGAGCACTTCACCAAGCGAGAGGCAGGGGACGCGCTTGTCGCGGAAGGTTACCAAGCGGCGGTCGCCGGCCTGTGCGAATTCGACATGGCTCGAATTGCCGAAGACGATTTCCTCGACATAGCTGCGGGGGATTGCATAACGCTGGTCGCCCGAGCCGACCGTCAGAGCAGCGATGATCGAGAGGGTCAGCGGCAGCTTGAGATGGAAGCTGGTGCCTTCGCCCGGCTTGCTGGTAACTTCGATCGAACCACCCACGCGCTCGATATTGGAGCGGACCACGTCCATGCCGACGCCGCGACCCGAAACCGAGCTGACTTCCTCTGCCGTGGAAAGGCCCGGTTCGAAGATCAGGTTCTGCTTCTGGCCTTCCGACATCGCGTCGAGTTCGGAGCGCGAGTAGATGCCATTAGCGAGCGCCTTTGCCGCAACCTTCTCGACATTGATGCCGCCGCCATCGTCGGTGATGACGAGGCTGATCTGGTTGCCCGACTGGCGAGCAGCGAACTTCAGCATGCCTATTTCGCGCTTGCCGCTCTTGAGGCGCTGCGCAGGCGTTTCGACACCGTGATCGATGGCATTGCGAATGATGTGGGTCAGCGGGTCGCGGACCATTTCGATCATCTCGCGGTCGAGCTCGACTTCGCTGCCTTCGAAGTCGACCAAGACCTGCTTGCCCAGTTCATTGGACAGGTCGCGGACGAGGCGCGGAAGCGAAGAGAAAAGATGCTCGAGGCGCTGCATGCGCATGCGGGTGATCGAGGTGCGAACATCGGCAAGAATGGCCGAGAGACGTTCGAAGGGTCCGTCGATGGTCGGCTGTTCACCAGCTTCGCGCAGGCGGCGGGCAAGGTCATTGCGCGCCAGCACCATGTCGGAAACGCCCTTCATGACCTCGTCGAGAAGGTCGACGGGAAGGCGGATCGAACGCTGTACGCCTTGACGCGGTACAGCTTTCTGGGTGTCATTGCCGTCATCGGCCTTGGCAGTATCGGCGGACCTCGTTTCGAGATCGGAGATTTCGATATCGCTCTGGACTTCGACTTCGCCGTCGGGGTTGAGCGCGGCTATCAGCGCGTCGTCACCACCTTCGCCCAGATCCTCGTCTGCTTCGATCGCGTCGGTCATCTCCGAAATGCGGTCGATGATGGCGAGAACTGCGGTCACCAGAGCGCTGTCGGGTTCGCGGCGGCCGGCGCGGCATTCTGCCAGCGCGTCTTCTGCGGCGTGGCTCAGCTTTTCGAGACGGGGGAAGTCGAAAAAGCCGCAATTGCCCTTCACCGTATGGACGAAGCGGAAGATGGTATCGATTCTCGCCTTGTCGGACGGATCGGCTTCCCATGCGACCAGTTCGCTGCCGGATTGCTCCAGCATTTCACGGGTTTCGGCGACAAAGTCGGCCAGCAGTTCATCCATCGGTCTCGGACCCCAAGTTCTCGTTAGGGTCCGCTATGAGGCAAGATGGTTAACGTTTCGTTTGGCCTGACCTGGCGCTCTGCGGGCCACCCTTGAGGACCCACCACACGACCAGTGCCGCCAGCGCCCCGCCGGCAAGGTTTGCGACCAGTTCGGCGCCGTAAATAGCATCGGCACCCCAGGCACTGCGCAGCAACCATCCGAACGGCAGCATGACGAGGAACACGCGCGCTGCGCTTTGAGCGAGGGCGAAGGGCGCGCGATCGACTGCATTGAGTGCACCATTGGCCGTGATCAGGAGGCCGAAACCCGCATATCCCCAGACCGAGATTTCGAGGTAGCGCGAGAACTGCGCGATCACCGCTTCATCGTCGGTGAAGAAGTCGGCGAACCAGTCGCCGAACAGGAACAGGATGATTGCGGTCGTGATGCCGTATCCGACGCAGAAGAGGCCGGCCCAGTACATCGCCCGGCGCGAACGGTCGGCACGGTTCGCCCCCCAGTTCTGTCCTACGATCGCGCCGATCGACCCTGAAAGGGCGAGCAGGGGAACGACCGCAAAGCTCTGCAAGCGACCGGCTGCGCCGAAGCCCGCGACGGCGTCTTCACCCTGGCTGGCAAGCAGAGCGGTGAGGACCGAAAGGCCGATGGGATTGATGGCGTTGGAGAAGGCCGCAGGTCCGGCAACGCCGATGATCGCCTTGCTCGACGCGCCCAGATCGCATTCGCGGATCAGAGTCGGGTGGATGGTGATGCTCGTCCGGCGGATGAAAAACAGCGCGACGAGGATTGCGACCAGGAATCCGGCAATCGTTGCATAGGCCGCACCGGCGACACCGAAGCCGCCAAACCCGAATGCGCCGGTGATCAGTATCGGGTCGAGTATCCAGTTCACCACCGAATAGGTGATCGAGATCATGGACACGTAGCGTGCTTCGCCCTGTCCGCGCAGCACGCCCTGCAGGCCCATCTGCGTCAGCAGAACCGGCATGCCGAGCGAATAGGGCTGCATGTAGTCCCGAATGAGCGGCAGCAACTCGTCGCTCGCCTGCATCAGGCGGAACAGTGGGTCGAGCAGGAGGAAGAGGGCGAGCCCGAGAACGATGCCGATCGTGAGGGCAAAGACCACGCCGAAGTTCGCGCGTCGCTCGGCGCGATCCTCGTCACCTTCGCCAAGAGCGCGAGCGATTACCGAGTTGATCCCGACCATGACCCCGACACCGAGACTGGAGAGGGCTATCGTGATCGGAAAGATGAAGCTGACGGCGGCCAGTTCTGCCGAACCCAGCTGCCCGATGAAATAAGCGTCGATCAGGCCGACCGACATGATGGAGGCGACCCCGATGATCATCGGTAACGTCTGAGTGACGAGATGGCCGCGGATGCTGCCCTTGGTCAGTTTGGCCGTCTCGCTCATGCAAATGCGGCGCTAGCGGGGCAAAACGCACTTGGGAAGCGCCATGTTGCGTCGTACTTCTTGTCGCACAGGGGGCGCTCGTGCGATAGAGGTTGCAAATAGAGACCCAAGGAGAGAACGCCATGGCAACGCAGATGAGGCCCAAATTCGAATGCAGCGAAGAAGAGTGGAAGGTCCGCCAGGATCTGGCCGCATGCTATCGCATCTTCGAACACCTTGGCTGGGGCGAAAGCATTTACAACCACATCTCCGTGGCGGTGCCGGGCGAGAAGGACACCTTCCTCATCAACCCGTTCGGCCTTCTTTATGACGAAGTCACCGCATCGAACCTCGTGAAGATCGATGTCGAGGGCAACAATGTGGGCCAGTCGCAGTACATGGTGAACAAGGCGGGCTTCACCCAGCACGCGCACTTCCACAAGCACCTCGGTGAGCGGGCAACCGCGATCTGTCATGTGCACACCACGGCCACCATGGCAGTGTGCAGCCACAAGGACGGACTGGTTCCCACCAATTTTTATGCCTGCAATTTCCAGGGTCAGATCGGCTATCACGATTTCGAGGGCGTGACGGTGCGTCCCGAAGAAGGCGACCGGCTGGTCGAGAACCTCGGTGATCATTCCATCCTCATGCTCCGCAATCATGGCCCTGTCGTGATGGACAAAACCATTCCCGGCATGTTCCTGAAGATGTGGGCGCTCCAGCGTGCCTGCGAGATCCAAGTCGCAACGCTCAGCCAGGGCGAACCCAATGTGGTGAAGCAGGAGGTGGTCGACACCCACCAGCGCGACCTTTCCGTGATGCAGACGCAGGGCGGGGCGGGCGTGTTCGATTTCGAGGCATGGAAGCGCCGGATCTCGAAGATCGACGACAGCTGGAAGTCGTAAGACCACTCGACATTCACCTGATTTGAAGCGAAAGCGCCGCCATGTCGCGCATGACGGTCAACGAACGTCCCATCGAATTCCTGATGGACCCGGAAACGCCCCTGCTTTGGGCGCTGCGCGATGCTGCCAACCTCACCGGCACCAAGTTCGGCTGCGGTGAGGGCGATTGCGGCTCGTGCATCGTGCATATCGACGGCGAACCGCTGCGCAGCTGCCTCGTCACAATCGCAGAGGCCGAAGGGCGCTTTATCACCACCATCGAGGGGTTGTCGGGCGACCGCACGCACCCAGTGCAGCAGGCCATGGTCGCCGAACAGGCGATCCAGTGCGGCTTCTGCACGCCGGGCATCGTCATGGCAGGTGCCGCGCTGATCGACCGTAATCCCGGCGCAAGCGAAGCGGAGATCAAGGAAGCGATCCCCAATATCTGCCGCTGCGGTGTCTATCCGCGGCTGGTGCGGGCAATCCAGCGCGCAGGCCGCGTCGCACGCCGCCAGGAACGCATCAGCGCTGCGCCCGCGCCAGGTATCAGCGCCGAAGATGCCGCACAGGACGTCCCGGCACTGAGCGCTCCCGAAGAAGCACCCGAACGGGATTAGCCCCCAACGCAAAACGGCGACCCCTGCGGGCCGCCGTCTCGTCTTCAAGGTCCGCTACGCGGATCACATTTCGAAGCGCACTCCGATGCGGGCGGTGAAAGGATCGCCCGGCTGGATGTTGTTGTCACCATGCGCGCTCGGGTAATAGTCCTCGTCGAGGAGGTTCTCGATGTTGAGCTGGATGCTCAGCTGCTCGCTCACCGTGTAATAGGCGGCTGCATCGACGCGCCAATAGCTCGGCAGGACGACATCGTTCGAGAAGCTGGCGAACTGCTCCGACTGGTGAATGACACCGAGACCGAAGCCCAGCTGTTCCGACACGTCAAAGCGGTTCCACGCGCTGATCGAATGGCGCGGAAGCTGCTGCAGGCGCTGGCCGGCCGCACCGAAGGCGTTGTCGTTGAGAAGCTCGCCGTCGAGATAGGTATAACCGAGGTTCGCCTTCCAGAAGTCTGTGACTTCACCGACTGCGCCGAGCTCGAAGCCTTCCGTGCGGCTTTCGCCAGCGAGCACAGTTAGCGTCGGATCGGTGGGATCGACTGCACGGATGTTGGTGCGCTCGAGGCGGAAGATCGCTGCAGTCACCAGCACCTTGTCGAGCGGGGCCCACTTGGCGCCGAGCTCGTAGTTGGTGAACTTCTCCGGCTCGAACTGGCTACGGTCGGGCGAAAGGACCAGGAACTGGTCGCCCGCCTGCGGCAGGAAGCTTTCCGAATAGCTGGCGTAGATCGAAAGATCGGGCGTCGGCTTCACGATCAGGCCGGCACGCGGGCTGAATTCCTCGTCGACGCGGTCGCCTTCGACACCGCCGATCAGGTCGAGCGTGTCGAGGTCGAAGCGGTCCCAGCGCAATCCGCCCACCAGCTCGATATGTTCGCCGATCTGCAGTTGTTCCTGAGCGTAGAACGACAGGGTCTTGAGCTGGCTGTCACGCGAACGCGACGTCGGATTGAGCGTAAAGGCAGGAATAGTGATGACGTCTTCGAGCACGACCTCGTTGGTCGTGTCGAAACTGACTGTATCGCGCGTATTTTGCGTGTCCTGGCTGCTTGCTTCAAAGCCGAAGAGAAAGGTCGAATCGAGCGTATCGGTCTCGGCCTGCCAGATCAGGTTCGCCTGTCCGATCCAGTTCGTACGCTGCTGCGCATCCTGATAGCCGGAAAGTGTGACCGTGCTTCCGTCAGTGCCAGTCGGCAGGAGGTTGGCGTAGAACTTGTCGTAATCGGCAATCTGCAGGCTCGCATTTGCGCTCAGCCCACCGTTGAAATCATGCTCGAGCCGGACACGACCGATGTGAACCTCTGCGGTCGAACCGTTGAAATCGGGATCGCCGAAAAAGGTCTCGTCGAACCCGGTCAGCGGGCCGCCGTTGAAGGACGGAAGGCCGCGATCGGTGACGCGTTCGTCATTATCGTAGGTGTAGCTGGCGATCAGCGTGGTGTCGGGGCCGAGCGCTGCGGTCAGCGTGGGCGAGATGCCGATAAAGCGACCGTCGTAGAAGTCGCGATCATTGTTCAACTCCTCGTATGTCGCGTTGAGGCGCACCGCGAGACTGTCGGTAACCGGCTGGTTAAGATCGGCCAGCAGGGCGAAGGCGCCGAAGTTGTCGACCGAGGCTTCGCCGCCGACAAAGGCGTCGGTCAGGTCGGCGCGCTTGGCGACGCGGTTGATGGCGCCGCCACCAGCGCCGCGACCGAAGATAAGGGCATTGGCCCCTTTCAGCACCTCGACGCGCTCGATATTGTAGAGCGAGCGGTAGTATTGCGCGTCGTCGCGCAGGCCGTCGATGTAGAAGTCGGCAGTCGTTTCCTGGCCGCGGATGAAGACCTCGTCTCGGTGACCTTCGCCCGTTTCCATGCTCACGCCGGGCACGTAGCGCAGGGCATCGTTGAGCTGGCGGATCGATTGGTCTTCAAGCTGGTCTTCGGTGATGAAGCTGACGGCCTGGGGGACGTCGATCAGCGGCGTCGGGGTCTTGGTGGCGGTCGACCCGTCTTCGGTTTCGTACCCGTCGGCGCGCTCGCCTTTCACCACGATATCGGTCGGCAGATAGTCGCGCTCAGGCTGCGCCTCGGCAGCAAGCGTCGATGCCGCGGCAGGAGCGGCGAGGGCAGTTCCGGAAAGCAGAATTGCGAGAGTGGCGAAGGGCCTCATGCGAATCTTTCTTCTTGCGAATGATTATCAATTGCTGCGGCCCTGCTATTGAGAGCCATTCGCAATATCAACCCCAATTCACGCTTTGCAGGGTGAAAAAATCGCAAGAGCCGCTTTCACTCATCGCAACAGCCGATTAAACGCTGTCGGCAAAGGAGACATCGAATGAAGGCCACCATCTGGCACAACCCGAAATGCGGCACGTCGCGCAAGACGCTCGCCATTCTCGAGAACCTGTCGAAGGTCGAGGTCGAGGTGATCGAATATCTCAAGGATCCGCCGACTGCGGACAAGCTCGCGCAACTCTATAAAGATGCGGGCCTTGCCCCGAACGAGGGCCTGCGCATCCGCGGCACCGATGCAGTCGAACGCGGCTTGCCCGATGCCGATGCGCAGGTTGTGCTCGACGCCATGGCGGCCGATCCGATCTTGATCGAACGCCCACTGGTAGAGACCGACAAGGGCGTCCGCCTCTGCCGTCCGCAGGATGTGGTTCTGGAAATCCTCTAACGCTTGTCGCGGGTAAGCTTCTTGTCTGCCTGCAAGGCGAGCCAGCCATATCCGAAAACCGCTAGGCAGAGCGCCACGATCAGGCCGAAGCCAAGCCATTCGGAATGGTTGTAGAGCCAGACACCGAGCGCCGGGGCGTAGATGAAGCTTGCCCCGGCCACCGATGCGGTAATCCCCGATGCTTGGCCTTGCTCTGCCCGGGTCACCGCCAGGGAAGTGCCGGCCGTGCTCCCGGGACGGAACAGACCGAACCCCAGCGACGCGATCGCATAGGCGAGGGCGATCGAGTGCAGATCGTCCGCAACGCCAAGATAAAGGGCGCCGGCAGCAGCAATCACTATCCCCGAGAGTGTCGCCGCCCTTGGGCCGAGATCGAGTCGCGGGATCAGCCCCCATTGCGCCAGCAGGGTGGCGATCGCCCCGCACATCAGGACGAGCCCGATCGGCCCTGTGCCTTCGGCGGGAGAAGCGCGCAGACCGAGCCTGTCCAGCACGAGGAAGCCAATGATGCCGAGCACCATCGCCTGTGCATGCCCGCCCAAAAGACCAACGGTGACCCAAGGTCGGAGACGCGGCTCGAACCAGCGCAGCTTGTGCGGCTCGACTGTCTCCTCATCCTCGTCGTCGTCTTCGCGTTCGTGTGACGATGTGGAACCGCCCGCATAGGGCGCGTCATAGGTCTTGCCGCGTGCGGGAAATTGGGGCTCGTCGTTCGGTAGCCTGAGGCGCAGTGTAATCAGGGTCGCAAGGCCGATCAGTGCGAAGATGATGAAGGGGCCGGTCAGCCCAACAAAGGGCAGGACCATCAGCGGAGCAAGAGCAGGACCGATGACCGTACCGAGCCCGAAACTCGAGGCGATCAGCGAAAGCGCCTGGGTTCGTTCCGAGCGCGGCGTTCGGCTGGCGACATAGGCTTGCACTGCGGGCGGGGCAGCGCTTCCGAATCCGCCATACAGGCTACGGGCAATGGCAAAGGCGATCAAAGCCGCCGTTCCCCCGAGGACGCCCACTAGACCCAGCCATAGCGCGAGACCGCAAAGCGCCATCGACGTGATGAAACCGATCATGCCGAGCGCCATCATGGCCTTGCGTCCGCGACGGTCGGATCGCTCTGCCCAAAGCGGTGCGCAGACCACCCACAGGAGCGCGGACCAGCTGTAAGCGAGGCTTATCCAGACGTCGTCGATCTCCAGCGCGGTGCCGATCGAGGGCATGACCGATTGCATCGCCGTATTGCCTGCCGCGGTAGTCAGCATGACCGCGAAGAGCAGCGCCATCCGCCCGCGCGGGATCGCATTGCGCGGGGGCGCTGGTGGTGTTTCGGTCAACAGGGCAGGATCACGCTCCGACATGATGCCTGCGCTAGGCCCGCTCGCGCATGCTTGCAATGGGCGGGTGGGGCTGCCAGACCTTGCGGCCTGTCTTGGGTCGCACGAGGGAAGAGGTTTGACCGGTCAAAACGGTATTGGCGCCATCGAACGCCGCAGTTTGAAGCAGAAGGCCGCCCGCCTGTTCGGGCAGTGGGGCGTGTTCTTCAAGGGCTTCCTCGAAGAGCCGCGCATGGTGGGTTCGATCATTCCGTCCTCGCGCTTCACCATCCGCAAGATGCTTGGCCGCGTGAAGTGGGACGAATGCAAGGTCTTCGTCGAATACGGGCCCGGTGTCGGAACGTTCTGTCAGGAAGTTCTCGACCGGCTACCCCGCGATGGCCAGCTGATCGTGATCGACACCAATCCGCTCTATATCGACTATCTCACAAAGCATTTCCGCGACAGCCGCTTCAGCGCGGTTCACGGCTCGGCTGCCGACGTCGAGGATATCGTCAGGGCGCATGGTCACGACCATGCCGATTACGTGCTGTCGGGCCTGCCTTTCTCGACCCTGCCGGACGGTGTGGGGCCTGCAATCGCTGCAGCGACCTACCGCGTTATCCGGCCAGGCGGCGCATTCCTCGTCTATCAGTTCTCGGCCAAGGTGCGCGATTACATGGCGCGCCATTTCGAGCGGATCGAGAGCGGGTTCGAAGCGCTCAACATCCTGCCGTGCCAACTGTTCTGGGGCTGGAAAGAGCCCAAGGACTGATCTTCAGGCCTCGGGCGCCCCGGTCTTCTGCAGCCGGACCAACTGCATGTGGATCGCGGCCAGCAGGCAGACGATCAGCATGATGAAGAAGGCGTTCACCGCCGACGACACGATCGTGGTCCCGAACAGCATGATCTCGGGTCCTGCGAGCGCGAAGAGGAAGTTCACGATCAGCGAGAATACGGTCGATGCGATGATGAAGGCGATGAAGATCAGCGCATAGAAAGCGAACAGGCGAAGGCTGTTTCCCTTCGTCAGCTTCCACGATCCACCGAGCGCATTGATGGGGTTGCGGACCCCTTCGATCGCTATGATCGGCGAAGTCAGCGAGAGCTTGGTCAGGATGTAGACGAAGGCTACGAAAGCGGCGATCACGCCGAGAAACGCGCCGACGCTGAAGCCAACCGCCAGAGGTATGCCGATCAACAGGGTCGACACGAAAACGAGCAGCAGGCTCTGCAGGAGCTGCGCGATGAAATAAGAGGGGAAGGACACTGCGCCCGTCGTGATCGCGTCGGCCACGGTCGGTTTGTCGCGGTGTCGCAGCAGGGCAAGCATGGCGAGCAGGCCGATGCCCTGAACGATGGCTACAATGAGGAACACCCACCAGTAATTGGTGTAGACTGCCATCAGGGCATCGAACATGGCGTCAGAGCCAGGGTCGGCCTGCATCTGGCCGAGTTCGGCGATCTCCGGCACGAACAGCATCAGCGCGGCATAGGGCACGAAGAAGAATACGCCCGCCAGGACCACCAGGAGCGCAAAATTGTCGCGCAATAGTCGCGAAGTGTCTTTCCATGCCGTGTCGAGATCGAATTTCATGCCGCTTTCCCTTCTGCCCCTTGATAAGCGCAGCTTTGATCGCCACGCAATCTCCGATGACCCGGCAACTCCCCGAAAACATCGAATGGCGCACGGATAGCGGGCAAGTGCCTTATCTCGATGCGCTGGCTGCGATGCAAGAACGCAACCGAGCGATCTCGGAAGATGGCGAGCGCGAGTTGATCTGGCTGCTCGAACACCCGCCGGTCTACACCGCGGGCACCAGCGCCGATGGCGCCGAGTTGCTCGATCCCCGCTTCGAGGTTGTCGAGGCAGGACGTGGGGGCCGATATACCTATCACGGGCCGGGCCAGCGCATCGGTTATGCCATGTTGGACCTGAAGGAACGCGGCCGCGATGTCCGCTGCTTCGTTCACTCGCTCGAGGGCTGGGTGATCGCCACGCTGGGCGACATCGGTGTCGAGTGCTGGCGTAGCGAGGGACGGATCGGCATCTGGACGCGCGATGTGGACGGACGCGAAGCGAAGATCGGTGCGATCGGTGTACGCGTCAGGCGCTGGGTGACGATGCACGGGTTTTCGGTGAACCTGTCACCCGACCTGTCCCATTTCGCCGGTATCGTGCCTTGCGGGATCGAGGAATTCGGTGTCACCAGTCTCGAAAAGCTCGGGATCACCCTTGCGCCGCAGGAATTCGATGAGGCATTGAAGAACCGCGCGGGCGATTTCCTCGACGCGCTGGATAAGAAGGGTTGCGCATTGCCATGAAGCGTCTCGTGAGTGTTCTGGCCGTATCGCTGGTGCTGGCTTCCTGCGGAAAGGACGCCGCCGAAGTTGAAGAGCGCAATGCTGACAGCACCGCCCGCGGCGAAGTGCTGGGCGGTACGATCAGCGACGACATGCTCCCGCTCGACACAGTCCAGTCGCAATCGCCTCCGCGAGCGGGTCAGGACCGCACTGCTGGCGGCGAGGCGGACGAGACTTCGGGCAACGAGCCAGACACGCAGCCCGATCCGCAATCACAGGCGGAACCCGAGCCTGTCGCTGAGCCGGTGTCCGATCCGGAACCCCAAACGGAAGCGTCAGAGTGAGGGGTCAGCCCTCCCCGGTGAGCGCCTTGGCCTTGGTCAGTTCGGCCTGCCCGACATAGCGACCCCTGAAAGCGATACGCTCGGCGTCGGGGTTGAGTGCGAACAGTCCGACTAGCTCGCGAGCTTCGGCGATCTCCTCGTGGCTGGGCCGGAATGCCGTGTTGATGTCGGCAACCTGCGTGTCGCTGATGGCGAGCATCCCTGAAAAACCGTCCGCCGCCGCCGCTTCCGCGGCGCGTTTCATCCCCTCCGGCTCGCGCAGATTGCGAAATGGCGCTTCCAGTGCGTCGAGGCCCTGCGCATGCGCCGCAAGCAGAACCTGCGCGCGAACATGGGCCAGCGCGTCGGTCCACAGGCCGCCGGGGCCGCGCATCCGGCGCGCGCCGAGCGAGCGTGCGAGCGACGCGGAATCCCACAGGAGGCCGGAAACACGCGCGTGCAATTCGTCCGCGAAATGGTGCAGGCGCAGCGCCGATGTGGCCGATCCACCGACTTCGGGTACGATCCGCGTGGATCCCGTTTTCAGGCCGACGCGGCCCTCAAGTTCGTACAGTGCAGCAGCGAGTTCCTTGACCTGCTCGGGGCCGTGGCATTCGGCCAGAAGGATCCCCTCGGGGCCCCCTTCAAGGGCGGCGGCAAGGTCCTGCCGCCACTCCATCCCGACCATCGGACCCACGCGGACCCACCGGGCGAACCTGCGCGCAGCGACGAGCTGTTCGCGGTGGGACATCAGGAAGTCGCGGGCAGCAAGGCGGGTCTGCTGCTTACGCTCTTCAGGGGCCGCCCGTGCGAGGTCGACAACAACTACATGCGCACCGGCTGTCGAGGCCTGCGTGAGGGCCTTCTCCTTGTCGGCTGGTGCGAGCAACCAAGAGCGCATGCGAACAATTCTCCGAGCGGGTGTCCGACAGCGCCTTTCGCGCGAATCACCCGGCGGCAATATCGCTCGTTTTGGTTAGCATCGGGTAATCGATATACCCCTCCGGACCCGGCAGGTACCAGCTTTGCGGAACGTTTACATTGGGTTGCAGTTCTGCGCCGATGCGAAAACGGTCGGGCAAATCGGGGTTCGAGATAAAATCGCGGCCCCAGCTCACCGCATCGCAGCGGCCCGCCGCGATATCGGCCACCGCCTGTTCGGGCGAATAGTCGCTGTTGAGGACGAGGGTGCCCGAATAGAGCTGGCGGATCAGCGGGCTCTGCTTGGGTACTTCGGTCGCCCCGAAAGTGCCGTCGGGACCCGGTTCGCGCAGCTCGAGAAAGGCAAGGCCCAGCTCTTCGACAACCTTGGCGGCGGCGCCGAAAGTCGCGGGCGGATCGCTATCGTCGCAGCCCTGCGTCTCGCCATTGGGTGACAGGCGCACGCCAACGCGGTCCGCGCCCCAGACATCGACCAGCGCGCTGAGCACTTCGCGCAGGAAGCGGGTACGGTTCTCGGGGCTGCCGCCATATTCGTCTTCGCGCAGGTTGGTGCTGTCACGCAGGAACTGGTCGACGAGGTAGCCATTGGCGCCGTGCAGTTGCACGCCGTCGAAACCGGCCTTCTTGGCATTTTCCGCTGCATGGCGGTAATCGGCGACGACGCGGGCAATCTCGTCCTTCGAGAGTTCGCGTGCCTGCTCGTAATCCTTGCGGCCCTCGAAGGTATGCGCATGGCCGGGGGCCTTGGTCGCACTTGCAGAAATCGGCGGATTGCCGCCGAGGAAATCCGGATGGACGAGACGACCCATATGCCACATCTGCAAGACGATCTGGCCGCCTTCCTCGTGTACGGCACTGGTCACCAGCTTCCAGCCCTCGACCTGTTCGTCGCTCCAGATACCCGGAGCTGCAGGCCAGCCCAAGCCTTCGACACTGATGCCGGTGGCTTCCGAAATGATGAGCCCTGCTCCGGCTCGCTGGCGGTAATATGTTGCCATCATTTCGTTAGGGACAGAGCCGGGCTGCGTCGAACGACCACGGGTGAGCGGAGCCATGAAGATGCGGTTTCTCGCCTCGATGGCGCCAAACTTGAGCGGGTCGAACAGCTTTTCGTGCATTGAGGCAAAGTCCTTTTTGGCTGGCCTTGTGTGCGACAAGAGCTAGGTGGCGAACATGGGAGAGACAAGCGCAGAGACAGGCAAGAATGGCTTTCAGGCCAATGCATGGCACTTTGCCGCGCTGATCACCGGCAATGTCGCGCTTGCGCTGGGCCCCTGGCTGGTGCGCCTTGCCGATACCGGGCCGGTGTCCGCGGCGTTCTGGCGCCTCTTTCTGCCCATTCCGCTGATTGCCTTCCTTGCGTGGCGCGGGAGGTCTCCCGGCAAGATCGACTGGCGGCTGGCGCTGATGGTGATGGCGGCAGGCGTGTTCTTCTCGCTTGACCTTGCGAGCTGGCACATAGGTATCGAACAGACGCGGCTCGGTAATGCCGTGCTTTTCGGCAATTCCGGCAGCGTTATCCTGATGGTCTGGGGCCTGGTCGCGCTGCGTCGTGCGCCGTCCTGGCGTGAGGGGGGCGGAGTGTTGGCGGCGCTAATCGGTGCGGCCATTCTGCTCGGTCGCAGCCTGGAGATCTCGACGACCACCTTTATCGGTGACCTGTTCTGCCTGTTCGCGGGCGTCTGTTACGCCTTCTACCTCTTGCCCGCCCAGCGCGCACGCGCAGTGCTTGGCCAGTGGAGCGTCTTGCTGCTGGTCAGCCTGGCGGCCTCTCCCTTGCTTCTCGGCATGGCAGTATTCGCGGGCGAGCCGGTATGGCCGGGTGAGGCGGGCTGGACGCCTGTCCTTCTGCTTGCCCTGAGCAGCCAGATCATCGGCCAGGGCCTGCTCGTCTATTCGCTTCGCCACTTTCCGCCGCTGATTATCGGCATGGCGTTGCTGACCCAGCCGGCGGTTGCGGCGACCATCGGGTGGATGGTCTTCGGCGAGCTGCTGGTGCCGCTAGACATACTCGGCATGGTACTGGTCGGTACGGCGCTGATCCTTGCCCGCAGCAGTCCTCCGAGGGTGCAGCCGCGGCCGGAAGGTTGATTACCAGAATTCCCGATTGAATTCGTTGTGATGCGCCTCGAAGTGTTCAAGGTCGGGGCCCACCAGGCTGAGCCGCGCCTGCGCGGCAAGCTTGTCTGCCTCGTCCTTCAGGACTTTCTGCCTGCGTTCGTCCTTGATCGGGCCAGCGGCCTTCGCCAGCGTGTCGAGCATGACTTCGGAAGCGATCGGAGATGTGGCGACCGCACTGCGGATCGCACCGAAGCCGCGTTTGACATAGTGGTCGAAGTCATCCGGGCAGGGGATGACCGGGCAGTCTTCCGCGTTTTCGCCGCAGATGTCCTTGCGCAGGTCGCGCCGTCCGATCTCCGAGGTCGCCGCGCCCAGCCAGTGCAAGGAAGTGATCGCGGTGAAAGGATCGTTGATGCCGGGCGAAAGCGCGCGCAGTCCGATCTCGACCAATTCGTCGATCAGGAATTGCGGGTCCTGCTCGGGCGTGCGGGTCGATCCGAGAGTAAAGCATTCGCGTACCCGTTTCTCGATATTCTCTGGCTCGCATCCCTCGATATCCATGAAAGGCATATCGCGGTG
>JABDNC010000279.1 GCA_013001165.1 Erythrobacter sp. | reverse complement strand
CTCGGCCTGATCGCCCGCACCGCGCGCGGCCGCATGCTCAACGACGGCGGCTGGACGCATCTCGGCATTGCTCCCCCGGGCAAGCCGCAATCGGACATGTTCGACAAGTAACGCCTCAGCGGCGCGGGTCGTCGCTCGGATCGTTGGAGACCGTGGGGTAGCCCGCATCGGTCCAGGCGCGGATGCCGCCTTCGAGGTGGCGCACCACGGTGCCGCGATATTCAGCGAGGCGCTCTGCCGCGATGCCCGAACGGCGCGAGGAGCCGCAGTAGAGGATGACTTCGCGGGTCGTGTCGACCGGGATCGTTGCCGGATCGAAGTGGGTGAGCGGCGCATTGAGCGCGCCGTCGATCCGGCTGTCTGCGAACTCATAGGGTGTGCGCACGTCGATCAGCACGACTTCGCCCGCCTCGACCAGCGTCGCGAGCTGCTGCGCATTGACGGTGGCGACACGCGCGCTGGCGATGTCGGCACTGTCGGGTCCGGCATACCCGCCGGCACCCGCGCAGCCCGCCAAGGCGAGCGGCGCGAGTGCAGCGAGGATGCATTTGCGGATCACGAAGCGGCGAGCTTGCGCAGCACGTAGTGGAGGATGCCGCCGTTGCGGTAATACTCCATCTCGTTCGCCGTATCGATGCGGCAGAGCGCGGTGAAGGTGGCCTTTGAGCCGTCTTCGTGCGTCACTTCGACTTCGACTTCCTGGCCCGGGGTCAGGCCGGCAAGACCCAGGATCGTGAAGGTGTCGTCTGCGCCGAGGTCGAGGCTCTGGCGGGTGTCGCCGTCCTTGAACTGCAGCGGGAGCACGCCCATGCCGATCAGGTTCGAACGGTGGATACGCTCGTAGCTTTCGACGATGACCGCGCGAACGCCGAGCAGGATGGTGCCCTTGGCAGCCCAGTCGCGGCTGGAGCCGGTGCCGTATTCCTTGCCCGCGACCACGACCAGCGGCGTGCCGTCGGCCTTGTGCTTCATGGCAGCGTCGTAGATCGGCATCTGCTCACCCTTGTAGGTGGTGATGCCGCCTTCGGTGCCGGGGACCATTTCGTTCTTGATGCGGATGTTGGCGAAGGTGCCGCGCATCATGACTTCGTGGTTGCCGCGACGCGAGCCGTAGGAGTTGAAGTCCTGCTTCGAGACCTGGTGGCTCTTGAGGTACTCGCCTGCGGGGCTGTCTTCCTTGATCGAGCCTGCGGGCGAGATGTGGTCGGTCGTGGTCGAATCGCCGAGGATCGCCAGCGGCTTCGCATCGGTGATGTCGGTGACCGGTGCCGGTTCCATGTCCATGCCTTCGAAGAAGGGCGGGCTGGCGACATAGGTGCTGGTCGGGTTCCAGGTGTAGGTATCCGAAGCCTCGACCTTGATCGCCTGCCAGTGCTCGTCGCCCTTGTAGACGTCGGCATAGCGGGTCTCGAACATCTGGCGGTCGATATTGGCCGCGCGGTGTTCGGCGATTTCGGCATTGGTCGGCCAGACATCGGCCAGCATCACGTCATTGCCGTCCTGGTCTTGGCCCAGCGGAGTTTCCGTGATGTCCTGCGTCACAGTGCCGAGGATCGAATAGGCAACCACGAGCGGCGGAGAAGCGAGGAAGTTGGCGCGCACGTCGGGCGATACGCGGCCTTCGAAGTTGCGGTTACCCGAGAGGACCGAAGCGGCGACGATGTCGTTGCCGTTGATGGCCTTGCTGATCGGCGGGGCAAGCGGGCCCGAGTTGCCGATGCAGGTGGTGCAGCCATAGCCGACGAGGTCGAAGCCCATGGCATCGAGATCGTCCTGCAGGCCCGACTTCACGAGGTAGTCGGTGACGACCTGCGAGCCAGGTGCGAGGCTGGTCTTCACCCACGGCTTGGGCTGGAGGCCCTTCTCGCGGGCTTTCTTGGCGACGAGGCCGGCGGCGATCAGCACGTCGGGGTTCGAGGTATTGGTGCAGCTGGTGATCGCGGCGATCACTACGTCGCCGTCGCCGATATCGTGGTCCTTGCCATCAACATCGACGCGCAGCGGCTGGTCCTTGCTGTAGATCGACTTGAGATCGCTGTTGAAGAGTTCGTCGACCTCGGGCAGCGCGACGCGGTCCTGCGGACGCTTGGGACCGGCGAGCGAGGGCACGACCTTCGAAAGGTCGAGCTGCAGGGTCTTGGTGAAGACCGGCTCGTTCTCGGGCGTGAACCACATGCCCTGTTCTTTCGAATAGGCTTCGACGAGCGCGATGGTTTCCTCGTCACGGCCGGTGAGGCGCATGTATTCGAGCGTCTTGTCGTCGATGCCGAAGAAGCCGCAGGTCGCGCCGTATTCGGGCGCCATATTGGCGATCGTCGCACGGTCGGCGAGGGTCAGGTTGGCAACGCCTTCGCCGTAGAATTCTACGAAGCGGCCCACCACGCCGACTTCGCGCAGCATCTGAACGCAGGCCAGCACGAGGTCGGTGGCGGTCACGCCTTCGGCCATTGCGCCGGTCAGCTTGAAGCCGACGACTTCGGGAATGAGCATGGAGATCGGCTGGCCGAGCATGGCTGCTTCGGCTTCGATACCGCCGACGCCCCAGCCCAGCACGCCGAGGCCGTTGATCATGGTGG
>JABDNC010000278.1 GCA_013001165.1 Erythrobacter sp. | reverse complement strand
GCGTGACCGTCGGCCGCGGCCCCGGACTCGGAATAATCGACATGGAATTGCGCCCCCCAAGTAAAACTCAAGACGAAAACTACTTGGGAATCACTCGCACTGCAACGAATTACTCTGGCCTGAATATAAGTGGCCGGAGCGGTGCTTGCACCCCGGCAAAGTAGTCAGACGATACGCACGAGTTGCGCCCCGTGCTCGGCCTCCTCGAAATGAGTGCTGCGTCCCGTGAACAGCGCAATGATGTCTGCCGCCGTGCGCGTGTGCTGGCTGATCTTTACCGTGGTGAAAGCGCCCCCGCCGGCAAGTGCCATCGGCAGCAGGAGCTGGTCCTGTAGATAGGGTCCGGCAAAGGCTTTCGACGCCTCGTAACCCGCCATGCGCTTGCCAGCCGTTTTGCCGATACGCTCTGCCGAAAGGCCGATCTTGCCGAAGCCGGAGACGACCTCGGTCACATTGTCGTAGCTAGCCTCCAGCGACAGCGCGACGCCCGGCCCCTGGTCGGCGGGAAGGTCGCGGATGGCGATCATCTCATCCTCCCACTCGGGCAAGGCTTTCAATGCAGCCTTGTGGATCCGGTTCGGGATCTTGTTCGCCCCGAGCGAGGAGAACACGATCATGCCAGACCGGCCCTGTAAGCTGCCGCGCTCGGTGCATTCAATCCGGCGAAGCGGCGCAGGCTCGATGTCGATCTCGATCCGGCCTCCGCCGCGCGGGAAGAAGCCATGCCGCTTGATCCGCGCAGAAACGCGCGGGCCCATGCGGGTGAGCACCGGCAGGAAGCACTTCTCGATAAAGTCGAAGCTCGGCGCCATGCCCGCATGCGTCCCGCCCTCGATCACGAGATGCGAAGGCTTGTCCGCCAGCGCGAGCGGGATGAGCACGGTCTGCAGCACGAGCGCGGTCGAACCCGCCGTGCCGACGGCGAAGCGGTATTCTCCGGGCGTAACGCTGCCGGGCCGGAAGACAATCCGGTTCGAGCCGAGCTCCAGCCCCTCGCATTCTGCCCCGCCGATGGCGCAGGCCGCCTCGATAGAGGTCAGGTGCTGGCGCATCAGCCCGGGCTGGTCTCGCTTGGCGCGAATCTTCTCGATGGTGAAAGGCTCTCCGGTGACGAGCGACAGCGCGCATGCATTACGCAAGACTTGTCCGCCGCCCTCCCCTTCGGAGCCGTCGATGGTGATCATGGTATCTCTCTAGTGGATTTGATGGCGGCGTGAAGGGCATCAACCCTTCACGCACACCACCTGCTTCAGCGTGTGGACGATTTCGACGAGGTCCGACTGTGCAGCCATGACCTTTTCGATCGGCTTGTACGCCTTGGGCGTTTCGTCGATCACGCTTTCGTCCTTCCGGCATTCGACCCCTGCCGTGTCAGCGATATGCTCTTCGAGCGATACCTCCTTTTTGGCCTGGGTCCGGCTCATCACGCGGCCTGCGCCATGCGAGCAGCTGTCGAAGCTTTCCGCATTGCCTAGCCCGCGCACGATGAAGCTCTTCGCGCCCATCGAGCCGGGGATGATGCCCATGGTTCCTTTTGCGGCGCGCACTGCACCCTTCCGGGTGACGAGCACGTTTTCGCCGAAGTGGTTTTCGCGCGTCACATAGTTGTGATGGCAGTTCACCGCTTCGCACTCGGCCGTGAAAGGCTTGGCGATCTGTCCGCGAAGCGCGGCGATCGTGTGCGTCATCATCACCTGGCGGTTGAGCCGCGCGAAGTCCTGCGCCCATTCGACCGCCTCGACATAGTCGTCGAAATGGTCGGTTCCTTCCGGGAAATAAGCGAGGTCTTCATCGGGCAGGTTGATATGCCACTTGCGCATGTCTTCCTTGGCCAGTTCGATGAAGTGGCGTCCGATCGCGTTGCCGACACCGCGGCTGCCGGAATGGAGCATCACCCACACGCGCTGGTCCTCGTCGAGGCACAGTTCGATGAAGTGGTTGCCCGTTCCCAGCGTGCCGAGGTGGACGAGATGGTTCGACCGCTCGAGCTTCAGGTACTTCGCCGTGATCCGGTCGAAGCGGTGGACTAGGGTCGCCCATGCCTCGATCGTTTCTGCAGGCGGTTCGCCCCAGGCACCCTTGTCGCGTCCGCCCCGGCCCGAAGACCGGCCATGCGGCACCGCCTTCTCTATTGCGGAGCGGATGCCCTCGAGGTTGTCGGGAAGATCGCTCGCATGGAGCGAGGTCCGCGCAGCCATCATGCCGCAGCCGATATCCACGCCAACGGCAGCCGGGATCACCGCGCCCTTTGTCGGGATGACCGAGCCGACGGTCGCGCCGATGCCGACATGAACGTCGGGCATGGCAGCCACATGCTTGAAGATGAAAGGCATCTTGGCGGCTTTCGCGAGCTGCTCGCGCGCCTTCTCGTCAACCGGGACACCCTTGGTCCACATCTTGACGGGCGATCCGCCTTCTACCTTCTGAAATTCGTACCCTACCTGGGTCATGGTCTTGTTCCTCATTCCGTGAGCCTTGGGGGTGGCTGGCCCATTCCAGCCACCCCGGCCTATATGACTTTTGGGTCATAACCGGGCGTTCGACCGACCCGGCACCATGTGTATTGCGGGAAGCGTGCCAAACTCTGAGCATGGCGCCTGAAAAATCGTAAAGCGCTGTTTTATCTGCTTTTTATGATCTTACGTCCGAAACCACAGTTTCGAGCCGACTGAAGAATTTTATCGCATTATCTACGAAGTTATAATATTGGATAGGGATGACAGGTACTACAGTCATCGGATTCCTCGGCTCCACGCTCGATGCGAGCAAGCGCGATGCGTCGCGCTGGAACAAGTGGCGCCCGACCGTGGGCCTGTGCATGCAACCCAACTTGCGCGTCGATCGTCTGATCCTGCTGCACGGCCGCCAGCACGAAAACCTCGCCAGCTTCATCACCTCCGACATCGCCTCTGTGTCGCCGGAAACGCGGGTCGAGCCGGTGCTGATGAATTTCGACGACGCGTGGGATTTCGAGGAGGTCTATGCCGAGCTGCTCGATTTCGTTCGCGGCTTCACCTTCGAGCCGGAGGCTGAGGACTACCTCGTCCACATCACCACCGGCACGCATGTCGCGCAGATCTGCCTCTTCCTACTGACCGAGGCGCACTTCATTCCCGGCAAGCTGCTCCAGACCCAGCCGCAGCGAGGCAAGCCCCATCCGGCAGGCGTGTGGAATTCGATCGACCTCGACCTCTCGCGCTACGACCGGATCGCCAAGCGCTTTGCCGAAGGCAGCCGCGCCAGCACCTCTTTCCTCAAGGGCGGCATCGAAACGTGCAGCACGGCTTTCAACACGATGATCGACGAGATCGAGCAGGTGGCGACGCGCTCATCAGCGCCGCTGTTGCTGATGGGGCCGACCGGCGCGGGCAAGAGCCTGCTCGCCAAGCGCATCTATGAGTTGAAGGCGGACCAGCATCGGCTGTCCGGCCCCTTCGTCGAGGTCAATTGCGCCACCCTCAACGGCGACAATGCGATGGCGGCGCTGTTCGGTCATACCAAGGGCGCCTTCACCGGGGCGGTGGCCGAACGCGCTGGCCTGCTTCGCAGCGCCGACAAGGGTATGCTGTTCCTCGACGAGATCGGCGAACTGGGTCTCGACGAACAGGCGATGATCCTGCGCGCGGTAGAGGACAAGCGCTTCCTCCCCGTCGGATCGGACCGCGAAGTCGAGAGCGACTTCCAGCTCATTGCCGGGACCAACCGCGACCTGGTCGACGCCGTGGCCAAGGGCGAATTTCGCGAAGACCTGTTTGCGCGTCTCAATTTGTGGACCTTCAACCTGCCCGGCCTCGCCGAGCGGCGCGAGGATATCGAGCCGAACCTCGAATACGAGCTGGAGCGCTATGCCTCGGCAGAGGACACGCGCGTCACCTTCAACAAGGAGGCGCGGGCGCGCTATCTCGCCTTTGCCACCTCGCCGCGCGCCACGTGGAACGGCAATTTCCGCGATCTTTCCGCCAGCATCACGCGGATGGCGACGCTCAGCCCTGACGGAAGGATCGACACGCCGACAGTCGAGGCGGAGATTGCGCGGCTCGAACGCTTATGGACATCGAGCGAGGCAGATCCGGACAGCGAGATCCTGGCAAGCGTCCTTGCGCCGGAGGCACTCGCGCAAATCGATCCTTTCGACCGCACTCAGCTTGCACAGGTCATCGCGACCTGTCGCCGCAACCCCTCGCTTTCCGCCGCCGGGCGAGAGCTTTTCGTATCGTCCCGCCAGCGGCGGAAGTCGACCAATGATGCCGACCGGCTGCGCAAGTACCTGGCGCGTTTCGAACTGAGCTGGAATGAGATCGAATGAGCTAGGCTCTCTGCGAAACACCGAATTCGGCGAGCGCTTTCTCGGCCTTCTCGACATTGCCGTAATAGGCGTAGGACTGGGTATCCTTGATGATCTGTGCCGCTTCCCTGACGTCGCCGGTAACCTGTTCCAGCGATGCCTCGCCATCGCGGCGCAGCTGCGCGTGCGCCCTCAACGCGAGCGAACGGGCCACGATCGGTTTGACGTTGCAGCGCCGCGCGACCTGGCAGGCCTTGTCCGCCTTTGCGAAAGCCCCACCGTAATCGCCCTTGCCGAGAAGCGCATTCGCATGGAGGGCAATCGCGAAGCCTTCCCAATGCTGGTCGAGGCGGGAGAAGAAATCCTCGGCGCGACGCGCCCATTCGGCCGCCTCGTCGAAGCGCTCCTCATATGTCGCCAGCTCCGACTGGACCAGGTAATGGTGCGCCATATTGAGCGGTCCGCCGGTCTCTTCGCACAGCTTCTCGAGTTTCGAAGCGCTTTTGGAAGCCAGCTCGTGGTCTCCCTTGCAAAGTGCGAAGATGCAGGTCGAGAAGTTGACCCAGACGTTGACCTCGTGGGTCCCGTCCTCTTCCACCAGCGCCGTGACTTTCTCGAAGCCTTCGATCGCTTCGTCATAGCGGCCGGTCCAGCCGCAGGCTGCGGCCGCCATGAAGCAATGGAAAGTATAGGGGTTTACCCCGGTCGCCCATTGTTCGCGCGGAAGGTCGCGCGGGTAATCCTTCGCCCACTCGGCCGAGCTTTCGATCACTTCGTCATAAGCGCAGGAATAGATACCGGCATCCAGGACCATGACACGGGCTGCCATGATCAGCCTTTCATCGCCCGTCGCCTTGGCCTTTTCGAGGTTGGTACGCGCCAATTCCACGTACCCGTCGAGATCGCCCGCGCCGCACAAGATTCGCGAGAAGAGGATCGATAGCTGGAGTTTGAGGCCCTCATTCCCGATCATGTCGGCGATCGCCTGTCCTTCCTCGACCAACGTCCGCGCAAGGTCGAGGTTCACCGCCACGCGGAAATTGAGGTTGAGCAATTGCATGATCGCCTCGAGCTTGAGGCCTATCTCCTCTTCGCTGGCAGGCTCCGGCCCGATCAGGTCGCGAACCTTCGACCAGCTGGTGTTCGAT
>JABDNC010000232.1 GCA_013001165.1 Erythrobacter sp. | reverse complement strand
AACCTTTCGGCACTGCCTGGCACAATGCCCTTTCCGCCACTTTCCCCCGCGGCGAGGCTTTCTTCATCGAGGCCGTGAAGGCGCACCGCGAAGGCGCGGACCCGCAGCTGGCCGAAGAAATCCGCGCTTTCGTGAAGCAGGAAATCAACCACACGCGCGAACACATCGCCTTCAATCGCCTCGCCGAAGACCACGGTTACGACATCAAGGCGATCGACCAGCGCGTTGCCGAGATGCTGGCCCTGACGAAGGATCGTCCGATCATCGTCAACCTCGCCGCGACCATGGCGCTGGAACACTACACCGCCATGATGGCCGCCGAATTCCTCGCCAATCCGAAGCATTTCGAGGACGCCGATCCCGAAGTCCGCGCGATGTGGGAATGGCACTCGGTGGAAGAGATCGAGCACAAGGGCGTCGCCTTCGACACCTATCTGCACGCGACCAGGGACTGGACGAAGTGGCGCCGCTGGAAGCTGCGCAGCCTCATGATGCTGATCGTGACCTTCAATTTCTTCAAGAACCGCTGTCACGACACGCTCGAACTGCTCGCACAGGACGGCATCACCGGCTGGAAGGCCAAGTGGGGCCTGTTCAAGTATCTCACGATCACTCCGGGCGTGGTGCGCCGCATCCTTCCCGCATGGCTGGCCTACTTCAAGCCGGGCTTCCACCCGTGGGACCACGACGATCGTGCGCTGATCGGCAAGTTCGAAGGCGAATTCCAGGCCGCACTGATGCCCGCCGAGTAATCGCCTCACCAAGCGAATCGATAAGGGCCCCGCGAGACGATCGCGGGGCCCTTTTTCGTGTTAGGCAGCTTGCAGGCTGGAGACCTGGTTTTCCTCGAGATCGAGGGAGTACATGACGCACTCGGCATCTTCGCCCCGCCCGCAACTGTGCCGCATGGCGGTCTTGCCGGTGGGCACAAAGCCGAGCTTGCGCAGAACCTTGCCCGATGCCGGATTATCGGTGAAGTGACCGGCCGTCAGGCGCTCGTGGCCCAGCAAGCGGGCAATTTCGATCACCCCGCGACCCGCTTCGGTGGCGAAGCCGCGGCCCCAATATGGCCGGGCTATCCAATAGCCGAGCTCCGTCGCGTCTTCACCGGCATCGATCCCGATGCAGCCTACGAGTTGCGAACCATGGTCGGTCGGCATGGTAATGAGGAAGACCGGATAACGCGGGTCCTGCATGCGTTTGACGAAGGTAAGGGCATGCTCGGGAAGGTACGGCCAGGGCGCGCGGGCAAGATTGCGGACGACTCCCTTGTCGGCGATACCGCCAAACAGTGCATCTGCATCTTCGGGCCAGGCAGGCCGCAACAGCAGCCTTTCGGTTACATGGAACATACGTTTTACTCCCCGTAGGACCACGCTCCGGGCTCCTAGGCCGGACACGTGACAATTGCGTGATGGCGAAAGGAATTTTCGCCCAAGCGGTTTTGAAGAGGGAGAAACGACAAGAGGGAGACGGGTCGGCCCCATCTCCCTCTTCGTCTGCCGGATCGTTAGCCCGGCTGGGACCGTCCCGTCTGGACGATCCCTTTATCGGAGCGTCCGTTTATTCGGCAGCTTCAGCCATTTGGTCGACCGAAACGTATTTGCGGCCGAGCTTGCCCGAGTGGAATCGGACGACGCCGTCGGTAAGCGCGAACAGCGTGTGGTCCTTGCCCATGCCGACATTGACGGCCGGGTAGAACTTCGTGCCGCGCTGACGCACGATAATGTTGCCGGCGACGACGTTTTCGCTGCCGAACTTCTTCACACCAAGACGACGACCGGCTGAGTCGCGACCGTTACGCGATGAACCGCCTGCTTTTTTATGTGCCATGGTCCGGGTTCCTTACTTCTTGGATTCGGTCTTCTTAGGCGCTGCCTTCTTGGCAGGAGCCTTCTTGGCGGGAGCCGCCTTCGTAGCTGCAGCCTTCTTCGGCGCAGCCTTCTTGGCCTTGGGCGCTGCCTTCTCTTCAGAAGTGTCCTTCTTCGGAGCGGCCTTCTTTTCTTCGGCCTTCTTCGGAGCAGCCTTCTTGGCGCCGCCGGTACCGACGTCGGTGATACGCAGCAGCGTCATCATCTGACGGTGACCGTTCTTGCGACGGTAGTTGTGACGACGACGCTTCTTGAAGACGACGACCTTTTCGCTCTTCGCCTGGGCGATGATTTCGGCCGAAACAGTCACCTTCGAGGCGTCTTCGATCTTGTCGCCTTCACCGGCGAGCAGGATGTCGCCCAGCGTGATGGTGTCACCGGCTTCGCCAGCCAGCTTCTCAACCGCGATCTTGTCTCCGGCGGCAACCCGGTATTGCTTGCCGCCCGTGCGCACTACTGCGAACATGGTCGTATCTCTCGTTACAAATTGCTGTGCCGCATCCTTGCGAATCTACGGCGCGCCCGTCGACCCGCTGGTGTGCGGGCCCGGAAAGAAGCGTGCCGTTAGGCGAAAGGTGCCCCCAAGTCAACGCTGGATGCGGTGGTTTTTTGGCTTTCGCACTGGCACCTGCGCTGACGCATGCTATGTGGCGGACATGCACACAATTGCAAGTGTTCCCCTCTCCATCGCAATGTTGTTCGCCCTTGGCGCCTGCGCATCGAGCGGTTCCGAGTATCCCTCACTGTCGATCCGCGATTCCGAGCGGACCGAAGGAACCTTCGAAAGCCCCGAGCCCAAGCGCCTCGACGTCCCGCCCGTGGAAGTCGACCTGACAGGCGGTCTCGATGCGCGCTTGGACAGCCTGGTTACGGCCGCGCGCGAGGCGCACGCCGAATTCAACCGGATCGAGCCCGGCGCAAGGCAATTGGTCGACGCTGCTAGCGGCAGCGAGGTTGCGAGCGACCGCTGGGCGGCAGCGCAGGTCGCTCTCGCCGAACTCGATTCGGCCCGTAGCCGCGCCGCAGTTCCGCTGGCAGACCTCGACGCCCTGTACACAGCCAACCGCGTTGCTGCCGACGATATCGGCAAGATCGACATTGCCCGCCGCACCGTGATCGCCATGGTCAGAGAAGAGGACGCCGTGCTCGCGGCCCTGCGCGGGAGCATCCGATGAGCCTTTCCTGCGCCACCTGCCCGGTACGCGATCGTGCCGCCTGCGCCGTGCTCAGCATAGAGGAGCGGGACGAACTCGCACGTGTCGGCCGCACCCGCAAGCTGTCGAAGGGCGAAACGCTCTTCACCGCAGGCGAGAGCGAAGCTGCCTGCGCCACGCTCAAGTCGGGCGCGCTGAAGATCACCTCGACCGATATCGACGGACGCGAACGCATCCTGTCGCTGGTCCACCCTTCCGGTTTCATCGGCGAGATGTTCGGTCCCTACATGCGCCACGACGTGGTGGCGCTCGGGGAAGCGGAGCTTTGCGTTTTCTCCGGTCCCAACTTCGCCGATGCGGTGGACCGCTATCCGCGACTCGGACAGGCTCTTCTTCGCCGCACGCAGGAAGACCTCTTTGCTAGCCGCGAGCTGCTCGCCCTCACCGGCAATGCCTCGGCCGAACAGCGCGTGGCGGGCGCCTTGCTCTCGCTCGCCCGAGCGGCCAGCGATTCGCCCTGTCATCCGGCCACGAGATTCGAATTGCCGCTCTCGCGCGGCGAACTGGCCGACATGCTGGGCATCACGATCGAAACCGTCAGCCGCATGCTTACGCGATTCGAAAAGGATGGGGCGATCAAGCGCACAGGTAAGCGCGGGATCGATCTGATCGACCCCGCGCTCTTGCCCCTCTCCTGAGGCTTCTCTTAGCGGACCAGTGCCGCGATTGTGATGGACGCTACGCCCCAGCAGAAGATGATTACGGGCAGGATGAGCATCTGGACGGCCGCGTCCTTGGCTGCGAGGCGGCCCGTCAGCGTCTGGATGCCCTGGCTGCGAAGCTTGGCAAAAGGCATCGCCTTCGATGCGGTTTCCGGCGCAAGCTTCGTCCAGATCGTCGGAACCCCGAAGGCTGCAACAACGAACACGGCAAAGATGGCCATCGGGATGACGAGGCCCGGCGTAGGCAGGCCGGTAGCCATGACGGCAATGAACCCGAGGTAGAGCGCGACCGTCGCACCATAGAGGCCCTTGGGCAGCTCGAACGTGCGATCGACCTCGTGTCGCTTGGCGGGCGCTTTGACGATGACGGCCTGCTCGGCGACCAGGTCACGGGTAAGATGCTTCGACATGACGATCTCCTTTGTTGGAGCCTTCCTGCCGTACCCGCGATCACGCTTCCTTGATCGAAATCAAACCAGGGAATTTATTGCCATCTGGCGAGGTCTTCGTGGTCCTGACCGCGCGGCTCGATCCAGTGCCAGCCGTCATCGCGCCTTTCCCGTTTCCACAGCCAAGCGGCGGACTTGAGGTGGTCCATGAGATAGTCGGCGGCCTCGAATGCATCGCGCCTGTGCCTCGCGGCAGTTGCGACCAGAACGATCGCCTCGCCGGGCGTCATGACGCCTATACGGTGCCAGACCAGCGCGCCCTCAAGCGAGAACCGGCTTGTAGCGGTTTCGGCCAATTCCTCCATCCCGGAAAGCGTGAGAGGTTCGTAATGGGTCAGTTCGAGCGCGCGGACATTGCCGTCGGGGCGGACCTTGCCGAGGAAAGAGACCACACCGCCCGCATTGTCATGCGCCGCATTAAATGCCGCCAAAGCCTCGCCGATCGACATCCCCTTGTCGAGCAGGCGGACATCGAGCGGGCTGGATATGGAAAGCCTAGCCACCGCTCACCGGCGGAAGCAGCGCGACTTCGTCACTATCTTCTGCCATCAGCGCGCGCTTGTCTGCCAGCACGCGGCCCTTGCAGGCGACATTGACGCGATCGAGTTCGAGCTGCTGGGCCACTTCGGGGCCGACCACATCGATCAGGCCCGCCCAATCGAGCGGTGCATCGACCTCGCGCTCTTTTTCACCGGCAAGATCGGCAAGCGGTCCGAGAAAGAGGATCGTCACGCTCATCAGTCGACCTGCAAATACTGTCCGGTCACGCCGGGAGCGCCGGCCAGATAAGCTTCGGTCTTGTCGACGCCAGCTCCCTCACCCGCGACGAAATTCACCCGGCGCGGCGTGTGCTTGCGCGCCAGCATCGCGACCGCAGCCTTGCGCCATTCGGAATGGGTGTGATCGGCCGGAACGAGTGTGACCATCACGTCGAGCCTGTCGCCAAGCGCACGTTCGATCGGGTCGAGCCAGTTCTGGTGGAACAGCCCCGCCGCAGCGAGGGGTTCCTCCGGCAGTCCCTCGACCTCGATACGTTTCATCAGCGACGCTCGCGGTGGAGTGTGATCCCGATTTTCTCGCCCGCTTCGGCAATGGCGAGCTTCACGATCTTCACCGTTACCGCCTCGACGCGCTTGTCCTGCAGGAACAGCGTTTCGCAGACATGGTCGGCGACCGCCTCGATCAGCTTGAAATGGACACCTTCGGGCAGCGCCTGCGATGCGGCGAACTTGAGGTCCATGTAATTCTTCGAATCGTCGAGCGGAGTATCGGCATCATAGTGGCGCAGCGGCTTCATCCGCACTTGGATGGTGAAGCGCAGCGGCTGCGGCTTGCCTGTTTCTTCGGAATAGATGCCGGTCAGGACATCATGTTCGAAATCGGCGACTTCGAGGA
>JABDNC010000215.1 GCA_013001165.1 Erythrobacter sp. | reverse complement strand
CGCCATCTTCGGTGAAAAGGCCAGCGACGTGCGCGACACGTCGCTCCGCCTGCCGCCGGGCGTTGCCGGTACCGTGGTCGAAGTCCGCGTCTTCAACCGTCACGGTATCGAGATCGACGACCGTACGCGTGCGATTCAGAACGAGGAAATCGAACGCCTCCGCAAGGACGCCGCCGACGAACGCGCCATCCTGAACCGTGCGACCTACAACCGCCTGCGCGACATGCTCACCGGCCAGACTGCTTCGGCAGCTCCCAAGGGCGTGAAGAAGGGCAGTGAGATCACCGAGGAGGTGCTCGAGGGCGTCGACAAGCACGAATGGTTCAAGTTCGCCGTTGCCGACGACAACCGCCAGGCACAGATCGAAGCGGTCAAGTCGCAGTACGACGAGAGCGTGAAGGTCATCGACGACAAGTTCGAAGACCGTAAGGAAAAGCTCGAGCGTGGTGACGAACTGGCACCGGGCGTGCTCAAGATGGTCAAGGTATTCGTTGCCGTGAAGCGTAAGCTTCAGCCGGGCGACAAGATGGCCGGCCGTCACGGTAACAAGGGTGTCATCTCGCGTATCCTGCCGGTCGAGGACATGCCGTTCCTCGCCGACGGTACGCCGGTCGACATCGTACTGAACCCGCTGGGCGTGCCTTCGCGCATGAACGTCGGACAGATCTTCGAAACGCATCTCGGCATGGCGGCCCGTAACCTGGGCATGCAGATCGGCGAGCAGCTCGAAGACTGGAAGAAGGCCAATCCGAACGCATCGGAAGATTACGCCAAGGCGAAGCCGCCCGAAGCCGTGATCGAGCGCCTGAACGATGTCTATGGCGATCGTTACGCGGAAGACCTCAAGGCCCGTTCGACCGAGGAAATCGTCGAACTCGCAGGCAATCTGTCGCGCGGTGTCCCGATGGGTACGCCGGTGTTCGACGGTGCCCGCGAAGGCGACGTTACGGTGGAACTGGAGCGTGCCGGTCTCGATGCGGACGGCCAGTCGATCCTCTTCGACGGTCGTACCGGTGAAGCGTTCGACCGCAAGGTGACCGTGGGCATCATTTACATGCTCAAGCTGCACCACTTGGTCGACGACAAGATCCACGCCCGTTCGATCGGCCCGTACTCGCTCGTCACCCAGCAGCCGCTGGGCGGTAAGGCGCAGTTCGGCGGCCAGCGCTTCGGTGAGATGGAGGTCTGGGCACTCCAGGCCTACGGTGCAGCCTACACGCTGCAGGAAATTCTCACCGTGAAGTCGGACGACGTGATCGGCCGTACCAAGGTCTACGAAGCCATCGTCAAGGGCGACGACACCTTCGAGGCTGGCATTCCGGAGAGCTTCAACGTTCTCGTCAAGGAAATGCGCAGCCTGGGTCTCAACGTCGAACTCAAGTCGCTTGCCGACGACGAAGACGACGACGGCCTCGCGATCGCGGCGGAATAGGGGGCCCCGGTTTCTTAACCAGCCCCCACCGCTTTCCGCCCATTAGAAATACCCCTTAGGGAATTAAGTCATGAACGAACTGACCAAATTCACCAACCAGCTCGCGAAGCCCGAAACCTTCGACGAGATTCAGATCGGCATCGCCAGCCCCGAGCGTATTCGCTCGTGGTCTTTCGGCGAAATCAAGAAGCCGGAAACGATCAACTACCGTACGTTCAAGCCCGAACGTGACGGCCTGTTCTGCGCACGCATCTTCGGTCCGGTGAAGGACTACGAATGCCTGTGCGGCAAGTACAAGCGCATGAAGTACAAGGGCGTTGTCTGCGAAAAGTGCGGCGTCGAAGTCACCGTGACCAAGGTTCGCCGCGAGCGTATGGGCCACATCGAGCTCGCCGCTCCGGTCGCGCACATCTGGTTCCTGAAGTCGCTGCCGTCGCGCATCGGCCTTCTGCTCGACATGCAGCTCAAGCAGCTTGAGCGTGTGCTCTACTTCGAAAGCTACATCGTTACCGAGCCGGGCCTGACCGCCTTGGAAAAGAACCAGCTTCTCACCGAAGACGAGATGCTCGAAGCGCAGGACGAGTATGGCGAAGACGCCTTCTCGGCCGACATCGGCGCATCGGCGGTCAAGACCATGCTCATGGATCTCGACCTCGAGCAGGAAAAGGAAGACCTGCTGGAAGAGCTCGCGACCACCAAGTCGAAGCTCAAGCCCGCCAAGATCATCAAGCGCCTCAAGGTCGTCGAGAGCTTCATCGAATCGGGCAACCGTCCCGAGTGGATGATCCTCGAAGTCGTGCCGGTCATTCCGCCCGAACTGCGCCCGCTCGTCCCGCTGGACGGTGGCCGCTTCGCGACCTCGGACCTCAACGACCTTTATCGTCGTGTGATCAACCGAAACAACCGCCTGAAGCGCCTCATGGAGCTTCGCGCGCCGGACATCATCGTCCGCAACGAAAAGCGCATGCTGCAGGAAGCTGTCGACGCACTGTTCGACAACGGCCGCCGTGGCCGCGTGATTACCGGTGCGAACAAGCGTCCGCTGAAATCGCTGTCGGACATGCTCAAGGGCAAGCAGGGCCGCTTCCGTCAGAACCTCCTCGGTAAGCGCGTCGACTATTCGGGCCGTTCGGTCATCGTGACCGGTCCGGAACTCAAGCTGCATCAGTGCGGCCTGCCGAAGAAGATGGCGCTCGAGCTGTTCAAGCCGTTCATCTACGCCCGCCTCGACGCCAAGGGCCTGAGCATGACGCTCAAGCAGGCGAAGAAGTGGGTCGAGAAGGAACGCAAGGAAGTCTGGGACATCCTCGACGAAGTCATTCGCGAGCACCCGGTTCTCCTGAACCGCGCACCGACGCTTCACCGCCTCGGCATCCAGGCATTCGAACCGGTCCTGATCGAAGGTAAGGCCATCCAGCTTCACCCGCTGGTCTGTGCTGCGTTCAACGCCGACTTCGATGGTGACCAGATGGCCGTGCACGTCCCGCTGAGCCTCGAGGCGCAGCTGGAAGCGCGCGTCCTGATGATGTCGACCAACAACATTCTCTCGCCCGCAAACGGCAAGCCGATCATCGTTCCTTCGCAGGACATGGTGCTGGGCCTCTACTACCTGTCGATGGAACGTCAGGAGAAGAAGCCCGAGTTCATCGATGGCGACAAGAAGGGCGAGAAGCACGAGCGTCTGCCGATGTTCGCCGACATGGCCGAAGTGCACCAGGCACTCGAAGTGAAGTCGGTTACGCTTCACTCGAAGATCATGGCACGCGTCCCGCAGGCCGACGAGAAGGGCAATGTCGAGATGAAGCGCTTCGTCACGACGCCAGGCCGTATGCTGATCGGCGAGTGTCTGCCGAAGAACCACAAGGTTCCCTTCGACATCGTCAACCGCCTGCTGACGAAGAAGGACATCGCCGACGTGATCGACGAGGTCTATCGTCACACCGGCCAGAAGGACACGGTGCTGTTCGCCGACGCCATCATGGTGCTGGGCTTCCGCCACGCGTTCAAGGCCGGCATCTCCTTCGGTAAGGATGACATGATCATTCCGGACTCGAAGGAAGGCATGGTCGAAGAAACCAAGGCGCTGGTTGCTGACTATGAACAGCAGTACCAGGACGGTCTCATCACCCAGCAGGAAAAGTACAACAAGGTCATCGACGCCTGGAGCCAATGCGGCGACAAGGTGGCCGACGCCATGATGGAAGAGATCAAGTCGCAGCCGATCGACAAGGACGGCAAGGAAGCGCAGATCAACTCGATCTACATGATGGCCCACTCCGGTGCGCGTGGTAGCCCGGCCCAGATGAAGCAGCTGGCCGGAATGCGCGGCCTCATGGCCAAGCCGTCGGGCGAGATCATCGAGAACCCGATTATCTCGAACTTCAAGGAAGGCCTGAACGTTCTTGAATACTTCAACTCGACCCACGGCGCGCGTAAGGGTCTGGCCGACACGGCTCTCAAGACGGCGAACTCGGGTTACCTGACCCGCCGTCTGGTCGACGTGTCGCAGGACTGCGTCATCGTCGAAGAGAACTGCAAGACCGACAACGCGCTCGAAATGCGTGCGATCGTGCAGGGCGGTAGCGTTATCGCCTCGCTCGGCGAGCGTATCCTTGGCCGTACGGTTGCCGAAGACATCGTGAATGCGGCTACCGGCGAAGTCATCGTCAAGGCCGGCACGCTGGTCGACGAACCAATGGTCAAGGTCATCGAGGAAGCGGAAACGCAGGTCGCCAAGATCCGCAGCCCGCTCGTCTGTGAAGCCAAGCAGGGCGTTTGCGCGACCTGCTACGGTCGTGACCTTGCTCGCGGTACGCCGGTGAACATCGGTGAAGCTGTCGGCGTTATCGCCGCACAGTCGATCGGTGAGCCGGGTACGCAGCTGACCATGCGTACCTTCCACATCGGCGGTGCCGCACAGCTCAACGAAACCAGCCATCTCGAGGCGATTTCGGACGGTAAGGTCGTATATCGCGACATGCCGACGATCACCGACAAGAAGGGTCGTATCCTTTCGCTCGCCCGCAACGGCGAACTGGCAGTCATCGACGCCGAAGGTCGTGAGCGCGAAATCCACAAGGTGCCTTACGGTACCGTGCTGATGCACAAGGATGGCGGCAAGGTGAAGGAAGGCGATCGCCTGGCAGAATGGGATCCGTTCTCGCTGCCGATCATCACCGAGCAGTCGGGTGTCGTTCGCTTCCAGGACCTCATCGACGGTACCTCGATGGAAGAACGCGTCGACGATGCCACCGGCATCGCCCAGCGTGTGGTCACCGAGATCCGCACCAGCGGTCGTGCCAAGAAGGAAGACCTTCGTCCGCGCTTGACCCTTCTGGGTGAAGGCCAGACCGACGAGACCGATGCCGCGCGCTACATGCTCGCACCGGGCACCGCGATCTCGGTCGATGACGGCCAGCAGGTCGAGGCGGGTGACATCCTTGCGCGTGCTTCGCGTGAAGCTGCCAAGACCCGCGACATCACCGGTGGTCTGCCGCGTGTCGCCGAACTGTTCGAGGCCCGCGTGCCGAAGGACAATGCGATCATCGCCAAGATTTCGGGCAAGATCGAATTCGTCCGTGAATACAAGGCGAAGCGTAAGATCGCGATCGTTCCGGAGGAGGGCGATCCGGTAGAATACCTGATCCCCAAGACCAAGATCATCGACGTCCAGGAAGGCGACTTCGTCAAGAAGGGTGACACGCTGATCTCGGGCTCGCCGAACCCGCATGACATCCTTGATGTCCTCGGGATCGAGGCGCTGGCCGAGTATCTCGTGAACGAGATCCAGGAAGTCTATCGACTGCAGGGCGTGAAGATCAACGACAAGCACATCGAGGTGATCGTTCGCCAGATGCTGCAGAAGGTCGAGATCACCAATGGTGGCGACACCGTGCTGCTCCCGGGCGAACAGGTCGATCTGGAAGAACTCAACGAGACCAATGCTAAGCTTGGCCGGAACAAGGAGCACGCCACCGGCACTCCGATCCTGCTCGGCATCACCAAGGCCTCGCTGCAGACGCGTTCGTTCATCTCGGCTGCGTCGTTCCAGGAAACCACCCGCGTGCTCACCCAGGCTTCGGTCGAGGGCAAGAAGGATACGCTGGTCGGCCTCAAGGAAAACGTCATCGTGGGCCGTCTCATCCCCGCCGGTACCGGCGCGGGCATGAACCGCATGCGCGTGACCGCCTCCAGCCGCGACGCTGCGCTTCGTGCACAGTGGAAGAAGGCTCAGGAAGCGATCATCGCTGCCAACACCGCAGAAGAAGAGCACGAAGCCGAGCTGGCTCAGGGCCCCGAAGCTGCGATCGGCGACGATCCGCTGGCAGCCATGGAAGGTGAAACCCACGGCACCGATGCCGATGCTGGCGATTACCTCAATGAAGAGGCGAAGGACGGCGAATAAGCCTTACTGACCTTTGACAAAAAAAGAGCCTCGCCGGAGCGATCCGGCGGGGCTTTTCTATAGGCGCGTCAATAATGACTGCCTTCTGCGCCGAAAAACCGCGCTTGACCGCCGGTTGCCAAAATTGCAGCATCATCCTGGGCAAAGGGGAAGTCGCACCCGGGACACGCCCAAGGGGGAAAGACCGTGCAGCCTGCAGGTCTAGATCGTGAACACTCGTCAGAGCCTGTGCAGGCCTTGCCTGCCGACATGCTCGAACACCTGCTTCTCTATCGCAGGTTGCGCAGCTTCACATCCGGCGCGACGCTTTCGTTAATCCCGGCATTGGGCGCCATCCTGACCCTCGCCTACACTTTCTGGAACGTGGCGCCGAAGTCCCTGCTGCTCGGCTGGGCTGCAGCGCAGGTCGCGCAGTTGAGCGTGTATATCTTCCTCGACCGCCAGCTCGACATCGAAACTGCCCCGCTCGACGAGCTGAAACGCCACTGGCGCAGGTTCCTCTTCCTGCAAGGGGTGGGAAGCTCGATCTATGTCGTTGCGTTCCCGTTCCTTGCTCCCTTTGCCGAAGGATTGAACATTGCCGTTCTCGGCATAGTCGGAACGGCGGTGCTGTGCGGAGTGCTGCTGGTCCACCGCACCGTGCCCCAAGCGGCGACCTTCCATGTCCTGACAATGACGCCTTCCCTGCTGCTGACGGCGTGGATGATCGGCGGCGTGGAGGCATGGCCCACCATGCTTCTCATCTTGTCCTTCGCTTTCGCGCTGTTGATGACGATCCGAAAGCAGGATCGCCATTTCATCGCTGCGGCGGCCGCAGAAATCGAGCGCCGCGAAAGCGCGATGACCGTGAGCATGCTGCTCAACGATTACGAGGAGCAGTCGTCCGACTGGCTCTGGACCGTCGGGCCGCGCGGCAATTTGCGCGATGTGAGCGCACGCCTTGCAAAGGCGACAGGCCATGAAACGGACCGGCTGGAGGGGTCTCCCCTGCTCGACCTGTTCATGCATGGCGAACAGCGCGACGAACTGGCCCGCCATATCGTAGAGCGCAGCGGATTTCGCGATCTTCTGGTCAAGCTGCGGATCAATGGCGAGATGCGCTACTGGCGCCTTTCCGCCCGCCCTCGCGTCGATGGACGAATGAGCGGGGTCGCGCGCGACGTCACCACGGACAAGCTGGTTGAAGAGCGCGTCGCCTTCATGGCGCATTATGACAATCTCACGGGCCTCGCCAACCGGTACCTTTTCAATGAAAGATTGCGGGGCCTTGCCGGCGAGACCCGTTCGAATGGCGCCAGCATCGCGCTTTTCTATCTCGACCTCGACGATTTCAAGGCAGTGAACGATTCCCGCGGCCACCTCGTGGGTGACCGCCTTCTTCGCGAAGTCGGTACACGGCTGGAGCAGGAAATTCGCAGCGAGGACCTGGTCGCACGTCTGGGTGGCGACGAATTTGCTGTCCTCATCGAGACGCGCGCAGGCGATGGCCTGCTGATCGAACGCGCGCATCGCTTCCTCTCGGTAATTCGCGCGCCCTATGAGATCGACGGGCAAAGTTATCGCATCTCGACCAGCGTCGGCGTTGCCCGCTGCATCGACGGGGATTGCGACGCAGACGAACTGATGCGCCGTGCCGACTTGGCGCTTTATGCCGCCAAGGAAAAAGGGCGCGATCATCTTGCCCTGTTCGAACCCGAATTGGACCGCAAAGCGCGTGAGCGTAGGGATATCGAGAACGACCTTCGCGACGCTCTCTCGCGCGCGCAGATGCGCCTGCATTTCCAGCCGATCATCGATCTCGATACGGGCAAGACCACCGGGATCGAGGCGCTGCTGCGCTGGTACCATCCACAGCGCGGCATCATCTCGCCGCTCGACTTCCTGCCTGTTGCCGAGGAAACCGGAATGATTTCCTCGCTCGGAGAATGGGCCATCCGCGAAGCGTTGGCGCAGGCATCGAAGCTGGAGGGCGATTTCCGTCTCGCGATCAATCTCTCGCCGACGCAGGTCAAGAATCCGAACCTCGTCGCGACTGTCGCGCAGGCGATACACAGGCACGATTTCGCGCCCGAGCGCGTCGAGCTGGAAATCACGGAACACGTACTGCTCGACCAGACGGACGCCAGCCGTTCCACTCTGATGCGCCTTCGCGAGCTCGGTGTCCGCATTGCGCTCGATGATTTCGGGACCGGCTATTCCTCGCTCGGTTACCTTCGCAGCTTCCCGTTCGACCGCATCAAGATCGACCGCGCCTTTGTCGAAAACGTGACCGAGGACCTGCACAGCAAGGCCATCATCTCCAGTATTACCCGCCTCGCGGATGCACTGGACATGCAGACGACGGCAGAAGGCATCGAGAATCGCGAACAGCTCGACATACTGCGAAAGCTGGGTGTGGAGGAGGCTCAGGGTTTCCTCGTCGGTAGGCCCCTGCCGCTCGAGGAATTCGAGCTCGACGAGGAAAACGGTGGGTTGCTGTGCCTACCCGATCCCAAGCTCAGCGAAAGCTACATCGATTATCGCGAGCGCCGCGAATCGGCGGTGAAACGCCGCGGAGGGCGCGCCGCCTAACCCTTTTCTCGCCATAGGCTGCGCTGCCTGCTATCGGCGCGCGCATGACCACGATCACGCGATTTGCCCCGTCTCCGACCGGGCGCCTCCATGTCGGCAATATCCGCACCGCGCTCCATAACTGGATGCTCGCCCGCAAGGCCGGCGGACGCTTCATGCTGCGCATCGACGACACCGATGCCGAGCGTAGCCGCGAGGAATATGTCGACGCGATCCGCGAGGATCTGGCCTGGCTCGGCCTCTCCCCGGACGGTGAAGAACGCCAGTCGGACCGGCTGGCGAAATACGATGCCGCTTTCGAGGCCCTGAAGGGCGTGGGGCGGGTGTACCCGGCCTACGAAACAGCGCAGGAACTGGAGCTGAAGCGCAAGATCCAGCTCGGTCGCGGCCTGCCGCCCATCTACGATCGCGGTGCGCTGAAAATGACCGACGAAGAGCGCAGCGCGAAGGAGGCCGAAGGCGTGCTCCCGCACTGGCGCTTCAAGCTCGATCACGACGAGCCGATCCGCTGGGAAGACGGTGTCCGCGGCGCGCAGAAATTCGATCCGGCGCAGCTGTCCGATCCGGTCATTCGCCGAGCCGACGGCAGCTGGCTCTACATGCTGCCGAGCGCCGTCGACGATCTCGACATGGGCGTGACCGACGTGCTGCGGGGCGAGGACCACGTTTCGAATACTGCTGTTCAAATTCAGATGTTTACCGCGCTTATTGCTGCACAATTTGCTGCAGCAAAAATGCCCTCATTTGCGCATGAGGCCTTGCTTGTGGGCAAGGAAGGCAAGCTATCCAAACGACTCGGTTCGCTTGGTTGCGACGCGTTTCGCGAGCGCGATATCGAACCCGAGGCGGTCATTGCGCTGCTGGCCCGTCTGGGCACGTCGCAACCGGTCGAACCGATCACTGAGCGGGCACGGCTGGTGGATACATTCGACCTCACGACCTTCGGCCGCGCGCCGGCGAAATTCGACGATACCGAACTGGACCGCCTCAACGCGGCGATCGTGCATCAGATGGACTTTGCCGAAGTCGAAGGCCGGCTTCCCGAAGGCATGGACGAGGCGGGTTGGCATGCTGTTCGGCCGAACCTCGGTCATGTTTGCGAGGCGGCCGACTGGTGGCGGTTGGTTACCGGCCCGATCGAGACGCGAGAATTTTCGGACGACGACCGCGCATTCCTTATGGAAGCGGGGCGCCAGTTGGCTTGGGGAGACGATCCCTGGCACCAGCTCACCGCTAAGTTGAAGGAAGCGACCGGCCGCAAGGGCAAGCAACTATTCCTGCCGCTCCGACAGGCGCTGACGGGCATGGATCATGGGCCGGACATGGCCGAACTATTGCCCCTGATCGGTGAGGAAGGTGCCCGCGCGCGGCTGGCGCAGGCGGCTTCGTAAGAGTCTATAAGTCTACGCGTTTTTCTGGCGTTTCCGCGATTTCTTCGCGAAGTTCACGCGTGGCTCTATCCGACCTGAGCTTTTCACTCTCGGACATCTGGCGATTGCGCAGCCAGCCGAAGATGAAGGCTGCAAGCAGCAGCAGCGGACCTGCGATGATGACGACGCCCCAAAGGCCTTCCATTGTTTTTCTCCTGAATTAGGTTTCAGGATATCAACGGAGAGCGGGCGCGGTCTTTCCCGCAAAACGGCGATTACTGTGACCGGTGCTTCAGCTGTCGTGGTTTTCCAGCTCGTCGCCGCTGATCGTCACGACGTGGAGCAGGTTGGTCGAACCCGGCGTGCCGAAGGGTACGCCTGCCAGCGCAATAAGCTTGCTGCCAGCGCGGCCGAAGCCGTGGCGAAGGGCCATGCGCTTGCCCTTGGCGATCATCTCTTCGAAGCTGCCGATGTCCTTTGTCGCAACCGCGTGGGCACCCCATAACAGGCCGAGACGCCGCGCCGTCCTCATGCTGGGGGTAAGGACCAGCACGGGCACGTTCGGACGTTCGCGGGCGACGCGGCGGGCGGTTGATCCGCTTCCAGTAAAGACGGTGATCGCCTCGATCGTAACCGTGTCGGCCACGGTCATACAGGCATGCGCGAGCGCGTCTGCAGTCGTCGCATCGGGCGGCGTGTCGAGGAAGCGCACGCGTTCGAGATAGGCCTCGTCGCTTTCGACTTGGCGCGCGATGCGATGCATGATCGTCACTGCCTCTTCGGGCCAGTCGCCCGCGGCGGTTTCTGCAGACAACATCACGGTGTCGGCACCGTCGTAGACGGCGTTCGCGACGTCGGAGACTTCGGCGCGGGTCGGGGCGGGGCTCTCGATCATGCTCTCGAGCATCTGCGTCGCCACGATCACTGGCTTGCCCGCGGTGCGCGCCTTGTTGACGATCCTCTTCTGCAGCGGCGGGACCTCCTGCGGCTCCAATTCTACGCCGAGGTCGCCACGCGCCACCATGATGCCGTCGCTCAGCTCAATGATCTCGTCGAGGCGGCGTATTGCCATCGGCTTTTCGATCTTTGCGCACAGCGCGCCCTTGCCGCCCATGAGGCGGCGGGCTTCGGCAAGGTCTTCCGGGCGCTGGACAAAGGAAAGGCCGATCCAGTCGACGCCGCGGTCCATCGCGAAGGCGAGGTCCTTGCGGTCCTTGTCGGTGAGCGCGGGGATGGGCACTTCGGCATCAGGAACGTTGACGCCCTTGCGGTCCGAGATGACCCCGCCGACCTCTGCCGAGCACAGGATTTCCTGATCGTCTGCCCGGATCACCTTGAGGCGGATCTTGCCATCGTTGATCAGCAGGCGCTGGCCCTTTTCGAGCAGGCCGAAAAGTTCGGGATGCGGCAGCTGGACGCGCGTCTCGTCACCCAGCTCGGGATTTTGGTCGAGCGTGAAATGGCCCGAGTGGCGGATCACCGCCTGCCCGTCCTTGAACTTGCCCACGCGCAGCTTCGGCCCCTGCAGGTCGGCAAGGATCGCGATCGGGCGGTGGAATTCCTTCTCCATCGCGCGGATGGCCTTGATCGTCTTCTCGTGATCGGAATGCTCGCCATGGCTCATGTTGACGCGGAAGGCGTCGACTCCAGCCTTGTACAGACGGGCTAGCATTTCGGGGGAACGGCTGGCCGGGCCTACCGTGGCGAGGATCTTGACCTTGCGGCCGCGCGGATCGAGCTTTTGCATGGACTACGCCTATGGCAGAGCCGTGTGGCAACTCAAGGACAAGCTTACGATGGATACGAATACAGACGCGCTCGACGACCTTCCCGATGCCGTAGCGGCACAGGCATTCCGCAGGCTGGTGCGACACCTGCGGCATCGCCACGATGCGCAGAATATCGACCTGATGGGCCTTTCCGGTTTTTGCCGTAATTGCCTTGCCGACTGGATCATCGATGCAGGCTTCGAAGGCGACAAGCCGGCCGCACGCGAACTGATCCACGGCATGCCGCAGAACGAATGGAAGGCAACCCGCCAGACGCCTGCCACCGAAGAGCAATTGGCGCGCATGGAAGCCAGTATTGCGAAAAATCGCGTGGACTAGCGAGTCGCCGCCTTCACCTGATCGGGGCGGGTGGCTATCGAACGCCTCAACCGATTCTCATTTCATTGGAGCACACCTGAAAATGGCCGAAGCCACCGACGACCGCCTGCGCCTTCTGATCGAGCGTATCGAACGCCTCGAAGAAGAAAAGAAGGGCATCGCCGACGATATCCGCGACGTCTACGCCGAGGCCAAGGCCGTGGGTTACGACACCAAGATCATGCGCCAAGTCATTCGCCTTCGTAAGATGAAGCCCGACGAGCGCAGCGAACAGGAAACCATCCTCGACACCTACAAGGCCGCGCTCGGAATGGGTTGATTTTCCTTGCCATACTTTGTGATATAGTCTAGTAATACACCTGTATCACAAGGAGGGGGAAATGGCGGAAAGCAGCAGAGGCGCAGCACTGTTCGGGATCGTGCTCGTGGGGCCGATCCTGTTTGCAATCGTGGCGCTTATCGCGATGCTATTCGGGGCCGCAGCCGGCTGGCTTGGCGGCATTATCTTCCCGCAGGTCTTCGACCGATTGACCGCGCTGATTTTCGGCGAGGCGATCCCCGCATGGCAGCTTGGCGCAATGCTCGGCTTCGTCGGCGGCTTCCTGCGCGCTTCCATTCCCAACCGCAAATAGGAGAAAATTCATGCCCGGACCCTGGAAGGACGCACGCGGCGTCACCGTCACCACCACTCCCACCATCGAGGGCCACCCGATCCAGGAATATCTGGGCATCGTCACCGGCGAGGTGATCGTCGGTGCAAACCTCTTCCGCGACCTGTTCGCCAATATCCGCGATATCGTGGGCGGCCGATCGGGCAGCTACGAACGCATCCTTGCCGATGCGCGCAACCAGGCGATCGAGGAATTGCAGGCCGAATGCGCGACCCGCGGCGGCAATGCCGTGGTCGGCGTCGACCTCGACTACGAAGTGATCGGCGACACCGGGTCGATGCTGATGGTCTCGGCCAGCGGCACTGCGGTGAAGGTCTGAACTAGCCGCGCACGAGGCCCAGGGCCTCGTAGGTCTTTTCAAGCGTCGGAACCGCGATCTCGCGTGCTTGGCTCGCGCCGCGGGCAAGGATTGCATCGAGTGCCTCGCGGTCTTCGAGCAGGCCGGTGAAGCGCTCCGAAATCGGACGCAGCGTTTCGACCAGCACTTCGC
>JABDNC010000204.1 GCA_013001165.1 Erythrobacter sp. | reverse complement strand
CTACTATGGCGAGACGATCTTCGTCCACGAGCTGGGGCACCTCGTCCTCGATGCCATCCAGGCCACCGATCCCGCGCTCTACGCCGAGGTCGAGGCTGCCTACGCCAACGCCTTGGCGAATGATCTCTGGCTCGATGAGTACACGACCACGACAATCCAGGAATATTGGGCCGAAGGCACGCAGTTCTGGTTCAACTCGAACCGCATCCAGTCATTCGACGGACGCCGCATTCTGAACCATACCGATCTGCAAGCCTACGACCCTATGCTCTCCGCGGCATTGAGGAAGGCCTATGGCGACAACCATCAGCTCAAATCCGATCCGTTCTGGATGAGTGCCGCGCGCGTTCCGCCCGGACCGCTACCGGAGAATACCGCAGAGGTTTGTTAGTCTACGGCGTCGGCGTCCACCCGCCGCACGTCGACAATCGTCACCGGGTCGGCGAGCATCTGGCCTTTCATCCAGCCTTCGCCTGCTTCCGGATCGCGCGGGCTGTCATGGATCGCGTGGACCACGTCCATGCCGTCGACCACGTAGCCGAAGACTGCGTAACCGGCCTTGAGATTGGGGTCGTCGCTGTCGGGCTGGGCGTCGAGACCCTTCTGATCTTTGATCATGATCGAGAAATCGCCCGTCGCCGTACCCGGATCGAGGCGCGCCATGGATAGCGCGCCGTCGGTATGGCTCAGGCCCGTCTCGTTGGTGGGTTCGTGAGCGATGCCGTCGAGAATGCGGTCCGGATCGTTCTGGGTGCCGCCCTGTAGCAAGCCGTTCGGCGGCTCGCCCCAGTTGAGGTGCATCGCTCGGTAGAAGATCGTTCCGTCGAACCGGTCCTCTTCCGCATAGCGCAGGAAATTGCCCGCAGTGATCGGTGCTCGCTCGGTCTCCAGCGCCACGGTGATATCGCCCATTGTGGTCTCGAGCACGACAAGAACAGTCTCGAATTTTTCCGCCGCTTGGGGCGCTGGCGCTGCCTCTTCCTGCGCCGATAACGGGGCAGCAAGGAGGGCGAGGGGGGCGAGAAAGCGTCCGATCATTTGGTCGAGGATAACGGTCTGCTATCTGTCGTCCATCGAATTCTGAGCCTTCCGCGCAGATCGAAGCTTGCGCGACTGCCGCCTCCTGCGCTTCCTGAACAGGCGTTCATCCACGCTTCATGTTTACATTCGTAATCGTGTCGCCTACAGACGTAGTCGAACGTGTCTCTGGTTGGGAGTGATTCTAGATGGCTAAACGCAAGCAGGGAGCGGGAGACCGCATCAGCGAAGCCGAGCACGCGGTCATGGAAGCGCTCTGGGCCAAGAGCCCGCTTTCCGCTGCCGAAGTCTGCGAGCGCATTTGCGCTGCCAATGACTGGTCGATACCCACTGTTAAGACATTGCTTAGCCGCCTCGTCGCGAAGAATGCCGTCGGCACCGAACCGCAGGGGCGCAAGTTCCTCTACCATCCGCTGGTCGAACGCTCCGACTATGTCGGCGGCGAAAGCCGCCGCTTGGTCGATCGCTTGTTCGGCGGACGTGCCGCGCCGCTCTTCGCCCATTTGGCGGAGAATGAGGCGCTGACCGACGCGGACCTCGAAGAAATCGAGGCCCTGCTGAAGGAGATGCGGAAATGACCGACCTCCTGAGAGAATACTGGGACTGGTTCCTGTTCGACACGCTGCTTTGGACGGGTGCGCTGATCGCGCTTGTCATGTTGCTTCGCCGCCCGGTCGCACGCCATTTCGGTGCTGGCGCTGCCTATGCCCTGTGGTTCCTGCCGCTGGCCCGCCTGTTCGTACCACCATTCACGCTTCCTGCGTGGATGCGCCCGCTGGCCGAGACCGTCCGCGAGGCCGAGACGACTTTCACGATGACCACCGAAACGATCGTCATGCCGATTGCAGAGCCGGGTGCCGCCGCGCCGACGGTGGTTGCAGCTGCGGCTGAACCGATCGACTTCCTGACCCCCATGCTACTGCTGTGGCTAGGTGGAGCCATTGTAATGCTGGTCCGCCGCTTCTGGCAGTATTTTGCGCTGCGCCGCGAATTGCTCGCCGATGCGCGCGCAGTTGGCGATGTGGGTTCTATCCGCCTGATCGAAACCCCGGCTATTTCCGGCCCGATGGCATTCGGCGTGATCGATCGCGTGATTGCTCTGCCCGAAGGTTTCATGACGAGCCGTGCCCGCCAGGCCCGCGATCTCGCCATCGCTCACGAGCTTGCACACCATCGCGGGGGCGACCTGATCGTCAATATGGCGGTGCAGCCGCTGTTCGCAATCCACTGGTTCAATCCGCTTGGCTATCTCGGTTGGAATGCGCTTCGGCGCGACCAGGAAGCCTTTTGCGACACGCGCGTCGTGGCTGCCCGCTCCCGTGAAGAACGCGCCACTTACGCAAGTGTCATCGCCGATTTCGCACGCCTTCCGGCGATCGCGCCGCGCCCTGCGCTGGCCGCGCCGATGGCCTGTCCGGTTCTGGGGGACAAGTCGATAATCCATCGTTTGAGGAGTTTATCCATGTCCGATATTTCACCGCGTCGCCGCCTTACCGGGCGCGCCGCAATCGCCGGGGCATTCCTGGCCGTGCCGCTCACCGCATCGGTTTGCTACGCGGATAGCGTCGCACCGTCGCTGATCGCCTCCGTGTCAGCCGCAGAGTTGGCCGAGGAATGGCAGGAGCGCGAGGAAGTTTCCGAGGAAATGGTGGAGATCGAGCGCGAGCTCGACGAAGCGGAACGCGAGCTCGCCGAAGCCGAAGTGGAGATGGAGGAAGCTCGCCGCGAAATCATCGAGATCGAGCGCGAGATGGAAGAAGACGGCAAGGAACGCCGCATCGAAAAGCGGCGCATCGTCGTCGACGGCAAGGAATGGAACGAGATGAGCGACGCCGACAAGGCCGAGCTCCGCGCCGAAATGGCCAAGCTGCGTGAACAGTTTGCCGAGGGCGGCGAATTCCGCGTCGAGATGGACAAGGTCCGCAAGCAATTTGGCGAGAAGGGCGAGCTTCGCCGTGAGATCCGCCTCGCCGTTGCTGAGGCTCAGGAAGCCGGCAAGATGGCCCCTGAGGTTGTCGTGAGCTGCAAGGACGAGAGCTCCCCGGTCACGTCTCAAACCGATGCGAACGGCAAGACGACGCTGTTCGTCTGCGAAACTGCTGCTGATAAGCTCGCACTGAGCGCAATGAAATCGGCGCGCGCAGCGATTGCGACGGAAAAGTCCTTGAGCGCTGAAGAGCGTGCCGAGGCGTTGCGTTCGCTCGATGCGGAAATCGCCGAGCTCAACAAGAAGAAATAACTGGCGCAGGGACTGCGGGTCCTGCGTACCCCGACGGCCGGTGCAGCGATGCGCCGGCCGTTTCGGTTCATCTGTCCGCAATTCAATGAATATTCAGTTCGTCGCTTACAAAGCACGCTTCATCGCACTAACGATGGAGGTGAGCGATGCAAGAAAGGTCCCCCGGTTTCAAACTTCTCCTGACCGGACTGGTCGGGTTCGTCCTGATGATACCCCTGCTGATGGTTTACGGTCTGGTGTCCGACAGGCAGCACCAAGCGCGTGTAGCGCAGGATGCAATCACCGCAGGGTCAGGCGGAGCGCAGGTCGTTTCCGGGCCGGTCCTCGTCATTCCCTATGAAGAGCAGCGCGTGACCAACGAGACGGTGAACGGCAATGCGACCACGCGCACACAGACGATCCGCAAGCAGCTTTTTCTGTCGCCGGACAGGCACTCGATCGAGACGGAGCTCCAGCCCGAGCGCAAGAAGAAGGCGCTCTACGAAACGGTCATCTACCTTGCGAAGATGGACGGTGAGGCGCGCTTCGTCCTGCCGTCAGATTTGTCGCGCTTCGGCGTGACCCGCGAACAACTGCTGCTGGACGAGACGCAGATCCGCTTCGGCACCTCCGATCCGCGGGGGCTGCGTGCCGTGGCGGATGTGCGTGTCGGCGGAGTGCGTATCGAGCTTGAGCCGGGCGAGGGCGTACGCTCCAGGGGTGGGGCCGGTTTCAGTGGTACGATCGACTGGTCGGACGGTCGTCCGCTGCCGGTTGAATATGCCTATACGCTCCGTGGCAGCCGCTCGCTGACGCTCGTTCCCCGCGGCGGTCAGACCGATTGGAACGTGTCGTCCACTTGGCAGCATCCCGGCTTCGGCGGCAGCTTCCTGCCCGATAGTAGCGACATCTCTTCCGAGGGGTTCTCCGCGAGCTGGTCGATCGGCAATCTCGCCCTCGGCCAGTCCATGGTCACGCAGGAAGACCTGCCTCCGGTGCGCGGCATCGGCTCGGGCGGCGATCCCACCTACGATCGTATGGAGGACAGCCAGGCCGGCACGAGCAAGTCCGCCACGATCAGCATGGTCGAACCTGCCGATATCTATGCGCAGGTGGATCGCAGCGTGAAATACGGTTTCCTGTTCATCGGCTTCACCTTCCTCGCCTTCCTGCTTTTCGACGTGGTCGGCGGCGCGCGGGTTGCGGCAGCGGAATATCTGCTGACCGGTGCAGGGCTGG
>JABDNC010000200.1 GCA_013001165.1 Erythrobacter sp. | reverse complement strand
GCCAGCAGAACGATGCGGCGGCCGCCTGCCTCGTGGTGGCCGAAGACAAGGTCGAGGAACTCGGCCTCGAACCGATTCTCTGGTTCCACTCGTGGAGCGCGGCGGGCTGCGATCCGAGCCGCATGGGTATCGGCCCGGTGCCGGCGGTCGAACGCCTGTTCGCGAAGAACGGGCTGGGCTGGGACGATATCGGCCTGATCGAGCTCAACGAAGCCTTCGCGCCGCAAGCGCTTGCCGTGCTGAAGGGCTGGGGCTTTGCGGAAGGCGACAGCCGCCGCGAGATCGTGAACGTCAATGGCTCGGGCATTTCGCTCGGACATCCCATCGGGGCGACAGGCATTCGCATCCTTGCCGACATGGCGCACGAAATGCAGCGGCGCGAGGTGCGCTACGGCCTCGAGACCATGTGCATCGGCGGCGGACAGGGCATGGCCGCCGTGTTCGAACGCGCGGTTTAGTCTATCGGATAATTCGCAATCGGCTGGAGGACGCCGTAGCTTTCCGCCAGCGGTTCCCGGCCAAGGTCGGGGAAATCGATGGCCGGCGGATCGCACTCGGTATCGGGAAGCCGGTCGAGCAGGTCGCGAACCAGCGTCAGCCGCCCCTGCTTCTGGTCGTTGAAGTCGACCAGCGTCCATGGGGCGTGGGCCGTATGCGTCCGCTTCAGCATCTCTTCGCGCGCCTCGGTATAGGCATCGTACTTGTCGCGTGCGGCAAGATCGATCGGTGATAGCTTCCAGCGCTTCAAGGGATCTTCCAGCCTCTCGCGAAGCCGTTCTTCCTGCTTTTCTTGGTCTGCGCCAAGCCAGTATTTGAACAGGAGGATGCCATCGTCGACCAGCATTTTCTCGAAGGCGGGTGCCTGGTCGAGGAATTGCTCGACCTGTGCATCGCTAGCGAAGCCCATCACCTTTTCCACACCGGCACGATTGTACCAGCTACGGTCGAACAGGACGATCTCACCGGCCGTCGGCAGGTGATCGACATAGCGTTGGAAATACCACTGGCCCTGCTCGTCCTCGGTCGGCTTGCCGAGGGCCACCACGTGACACTGGCGCGGATTGAGCTTTTCGGAAACCGCGCGGATCGCGCCGCCTTTTCCGGCCGTGTCACGGCCCTCGAACAGCACTACGATCCGATGTCCCGTAACGCGCGCCCAGCGGGCCATCGCCACCAGTTCCTCGCGCATCGGCTCCAGCTTTGCTTCGTATTCCTTGCGTTTCATGGCTGCGCGCATCTCCTGATTTGAATGGCGGTGACAAAGCGACTATCTACAGCAGTGATATGGCTACGCTAGCAGAACCAGAACAGGACTTTACCCGGCTTCCCGAAATGCCGGACGATGTCTTCACCGCGCCTCTGAAGAAGCCGGAGCATGTCGGCGACGACTGGCTGGAGCCCAAGCAGACCGTCTACGACAGCGAAGACGACGCGATATGGGACGATCTGTTCAGGCGGCAGATGGAAATGCTGCCCGGCCGCGCGGCGACCGCTTTCATGGAAGGGACCGAGAAGCTCGACCTTGGCCGTGGCGGCGTGCCCGAGTTCGGCAAGCTGTCCGAAGAGCTCGACAAGCTGACCGGCTGGAGCGTGGTCCCTGTGCCCATGCTGATCCCCGATCACGTATTCTTCTGGCACTTGGCGAACCGCCGTTTCCCGGCGGGAAATTTCATCCGCACGCGCGAGACCTTCGACTACATCCAGGAACCCGACGTCTTCCACGATGTCTTCGGTCACGTGCCCATGCTGACCGATCCGGTCTACGCCGATTATATGCAGGAATACGGCAAGGCCGGCTGGAAGGCGATGCGCTACAACCGTCTGAAGGCGCTTGGCTCGCTCTACTGGTACACGGTGGAATTCGGCCTGATCGAGGAAAAGCCGGGCGATATCCGCGCTTATGGCGCCGGCATCCTCTCGGGACCGACCGAGGTGGTTTATTCGGTGGAAGCGGACAGCCCCAACCGCATCATGCTCAACGTCGATCGCGTAATGCGCACCGATTACGTCATTAGCGATCTGCAGCCGACCTATTTCGTGATTCCGAGCTTCGAGGATCTCTATCGCCAGACTGTGGAGCGCGACTTCGACAAGCTCTACAGGAGCCTCGGCCCGGGTTTCACCTATGCCAATACGGCGGTGATCGACGTCGATTACGTGGTCAATCGCGGTACGCTCGAATACACGCTGCGCGGCGGGCGCGGCTCGGGCGCGAAGCCGGTCTGATCCAAAAAAAGAGGCTCCGGATCGCTCCGAAGCCTCTCTCGATTCCGTTAGGAACGAAGCGAATTACATCGTTTCGTCGACAACGTCTTCCGCGTTTTCTTCCATCGCGTCGGTCGTGTCGTCGATCGCATCGGCCTGATCTTCGGTGATCTCGCCAGCTTCTTCCATGGCGTCGACCTGTGCGTCACGCACGTCTTCGGTCGCTTCGATTTCGTCTTCCATCTGGTTTTCAGCGGCGCTGTCACATGCAGCGAGGCCGAGGCTCATGGCAGCTGCCGAAGCGACGAGTGCGGTCTTGGTGAACTTCATTATTTCTTCCCCTTTTCAAACTGATTGCAGAGCCTGACACACTGGTGTGGTCATTCTCCAATCATGGCAAAAATGTGTCTGGGAGCGTTTGGTTCCGAGAAAACAACAAAAAAGGCTCCGGATCGCTCCGGAGCCCTTTCGATTTTCCCGAAGGAAATGTGTGGCCTACATGCCGTCCATTTCGTCCGCGGCTTCTTCCATGTTGTCTTCAGCTTCATCCGCTGCTTCGTTCATGGCGTCTGCTTCGGCTTCCATGCCGGCATCTTCCATCGCGTCAGCTTCGTTTTCCATGGCAGTCTCGGTGGCTTCAGCCTGGTCTTCCATGGCTTCTTCCTGCGGGCCATCGCATGCAGCGAGGCCGAGGCTCATGGCAGCAGCCGAAGCAACGAGAGCGGTCTTGGTGAATTTCATTATTTCTTCCCCTTGATTACGGGTGTCGGCCCGAAAAGACCTCTCCCCAATTTTGGAAAGTACTGCGCGACGCGATTAAGACAAGGCCTTCTCGCGCACGACATTGTACAAGCCAATCAGCACGATGGCTCCGACAGCGGCCCACAGGAGCGTGCTTGCTCGGATCGCGCCGAGAAAGACGCCGCCCGAGGTGGCCAGCCCTACGCCCAGCGAACCGATCATGCCGGCGACAACATTCCGCAGAATGCCGCGACCTTCCTCGATTTTCAGGGCGATCGTCGCCAGCCAGCCCAACAGGGCGCCGGTTACGATCAGGATTATCAGACCCATCTATGCTTCCTTGCAACTGGTACTCGCCCAATCAAACCACGCTGCGGCAGATGGTTCCGGGAATGTGACGGAAACAAGGCGAACCGCTGGCGGCTCCGAGATCAGAGCAGCGCGAGAAGCGCGATGCCGAGCAGGACCCGATAGACCACGAAGACCAGCATCGAGGCTCGCTTCAGGAAGTTCATCAGGAAGATCATGGTCGCGAGCGCGGTGAAGAAGGTCAGGATACCCGTGACGATGGCATCCTGCTGCATCTGCGCGGTCGCATCGGCGAGGTCGAATGCGGCCAGCACGCCCGCACCGGCAACCGCCGGAATAGCCAGCAGGAACGAAAAGCGTGCCGATTCCACGCGCGAATAGCCCAATGCGCGCGCGGCGGTCATCGTGGCGCCCGAACGGCTGGTGCCGGGGATCAATGCCATTGCCTGCGCAATACCGACGAGGATCGCGTCCTTAAGGCTCATGTCCTCATAGGCCTTGGTCTGCTTGCCGAACTTGTCGGCGAGGCCCAGCAGGATGCCGAAAACGATAAGATTGGTCGCGACGAGGTCGGTCGAGCGGAAGCCTTCGAGATAGCCGCCCAGCTTGATGAACAGGCCTGCCGCCACGGCGGGAATGGTGCCGATTACGACGAACCAGAACAGCTTGCGCTGCTCGTCGTCCTTGCCGAGGCCCACGCTGGCAAAACCGCCGCGCGCAAGACCCATCACGTCCTTGCGGAAATAGAGGATGATCGCGAGCAGCGAGCCGACATGCACGGCCACGTCGATCAGCGGACCCTGGTCGGGAAAGTCCGTCAGCTTCGGGATCAGGATGAGGTGACCCGAGGACGAAATCGGCAGGAATTCGGTAATCCCCTGGACGATCGCGATGATGAGTTCTTGCAGGAAAGTCATGGGGCGGGGGAATTGGCAGATGCTTGTCCCAAGTCAAACAAAAACCCCGCCGGCCACGCAGGCCGACGGGGTTTCCACTCCTCTCTCGGGAGAACGGGTTACCAGATGCTGATGCGCTCTTCGGGCGGCAGGTAGAGCGCATCGTCTTCGGTGACGCCAAACGCATCGTACCAGGCATCGAGATGGCGCACGGCATTGTTGAGGCGGAATTCGCCCGGCGGGTGGTTCGCGGTCATGACGCGGTTGCGCAGGCTCTCCTCACGCTCCATTCCGCGCCAGATTTGCGCGAAGCCGAGGAAGAAGCGCTGGTCCCCGGTGAGACCGTCGATCACCGGGGCTTCCGCGCCGTTCAGCGAAAGCTTGTAGGCGCGGTAAGCCATCTGCAGGCCGACCACGTCGCCCAGAGTCTCACCCATCGACTGGCCTCCGCGCAGGCAGACCGGGCCTTCGGCGCTTTCGACCGGGCAATAGGCCTCGATGAATTCTGCCATGCGGGCGGTGTACTGTTCGAAGCCCTCGCGGTCTGCGTCCTGCCACCAGTTGCGCAGCGTGCCTTCGGCATCGAACTGGCTGCCCTGATCGTCATAGCCGTGGCCGATCTCGTGACCGATCACCGCGCCGATACCGCCATAGTTCACGGCTTCGTCGGCTTCGGCGTTGAAGAACGGCGGCTGCAGGATCGCAGCGGGGAAGACGATGCGGTTGGTGAGCGGCGAATAATAGGCGTTCACCGTCTGGGGGAACATGCCCCACTCGGTCGGATCGACTTCGGTGCCGAGACGCTTGCGGTTGTCTTCGGTGCCCCAGCGGCGCGCGGCCATGGCGTTGCCCAGCGGGTCGGTCGGATCGATCTCGAGGCCCTCATAGGTCTCGAACTCGTCGGGATAGCCGATCATCGGGGTGAAGCCGTTGAGCTTGGCGCGGGCCTGCTCGATCGTGTCGGGCGTCATCCACTCGTTGCGGTCGAGCGCACCCGACATGGCGCGCTGGAGGTTGGCGACGAGCGTGTCCATGCGGGCCTTGCTCTCGGGCGGGAAGTAGCGCTCGACGTAAAGCGCGCCGAGCTGTTCGCCAAGCGCACTTTCGACTGCCGAAATCCCGCGCTTCCACCGATCCTGCTGCTGTTCGCGGCCATTGATCGTGCGACCGTAGAAATCGAAGACGGTCTCGTCGAGCTCGCTCGAGAGAAGCGCTGCGTTCGAGCCGAGGAAGCTCTTGGCCATATATGCCTGCAGCGTCGGCAGCGAGGTTTCGGTCAGCAGTTTCATCATGCCCGGAAGGCCGCCGCCGATCATGGCGCGCTGCTCGTCAGTCAGCTTCTCTTCTGCCATCTCCTCTTCGGTCGGGGGCAGCTGGCGCGCGAGGAAGCGCGTTTCGCCGTCGAATTGAGCGGTGCTCAGCAGCGTGTCGATCGGGAAGTCGCCTGCCATGACGGCAAGTTCGTCGCGCGAAAGGACGTTGTAGGTCAGCTGCGGACGGCGCAGCATCTGGCGCGCCCATTCGAGTTTTGCGACTTCGGTTTCGAAGGCATAGACCGCCTCGGCAGCGCTGCGACCATCGGCATAGCCTGCCATGGTCAGGACTTGTGTCAGGTAGTCGAGATAGGCAGCTCGGATTTCGAGATTGCTCTCCGAATCGACGAGATAGTAATCGCGGTCGGGCAGGCCCATGCCGTCGAAGCCGATGCTGACTGCATATTGCGTCGGGTTGCGCGCATCGATGCCGACACCGGCACCCACCAGCGAGGGATAGCCCGGCGTGCCGAACAGCTCGACGAGGTCGGCCAGCGTCTGCGCACCGTAGATCTTGCCGAGATAGGGCTGCGCCGGAGTGAGACCCGAAGCGTCGATAGCTTCGACATCCATGTAGGAATTATAGGCATCGACGATGCGGCGCGCGGCAGTACCCGGTGCGGGGTCCGACGCGACAAGGTCGTTCACCAGGCGGCGCACGTCGTAGATCGCTTCTTCGCGCAGCATGTCGAAGGCGCCGTAGCGGTTGCGGTCGCCGGGAATCTCGTTCGAAGCGATCCAGCGTCCGTTGACATAGGCGTTGAAGTCGTCGCCCGGATCGACGTCCTGGTCGATCATGTCGGTGCCGACGCCCCAGCTGCCGAAATCCATGGTCGGCGCGGTGCTTTCGTTTTCCGCTTCCTCGGCTGCGGCGGGCGCCGCGAGCATCAGCGCGAATGCAGATGCACCCGCAGCAAGAAGGGTTCTGGTCATGTAAAATCTCCCGGTAATCTGGTGACCGGCGGTGCTCCCCACACGCACGCGGTCTTGCCCAGTCTGGCTAGCAGACTGGCGCGACAGGAGTCGCCCTTCGTCGGGTGGATGACCCGATTGGTCGAGGATTTACGCGGTCTGGGTGCCAAACTGCAGCTTGGCGAGACGCGCGTAGAGCCCGCCATTGCCGGCCAGCTGGTCGTGCGTGCCCTGTTCGACGATACGCCCGTCCTCCATCACCACGATGCGGTCGGCCGCGCGCACGGTGGCGAGACGGTGGGCGATGACCAGCGTGGTGCGGTCTTGCATCAGGTGTTCGAGCGCGTCCTGCACCAGCCGCTCGCTTTCCGCATCGAGCGCGCTGGTGGCTTCGTCGAGCAGCAGGATCGGTGCCTCGCGCAGCAGTGCGCGGGCGATGGCGATGCGCTGGCGCTGGCCGCCGGACAACTGCGTGCCGTTCTCTCCGAGATGCGTGTCGAGCCCCTGCGGCAGGTTCTCGAGAAATTCGGCGGCATTGGCGGCGCGCGCTGCGGCCCAGACCTGCTCTTCGGTAGCGTCCCAATTGCCGTAGCGAAGGTTGTCGCGCGCATTGGCCGAGAACAGCACGCCCTCCTGCGGGACGAAGGCGATCCGGGCGCGGATTTCGGCCGGATCGGCCTTGGTCAACGGGATGCCATCGAGACGGACTGTGCCGCTCTGCGGATCGTAGAAACGCTCGACCAGCTGGAAGATGGTCGACTTGCCCGCGCCAGAAGGGCCCACGATGGCGACCGTTTCGCCCGGTTCGACCTCGAGGTTGAAGTCCTCGAGCGCCGGAGTTTCGGGCCGCGTCGGATAGCGGAAGTTCACATTGCGGAAGGACAGGCTGCCGCGCGGCGGAGTGGGCAGCGCCATGGGCTTGTCGGGCGCGGCGATCTCCGGCGTTTCCTCGAGCAGTTCGGACAGGCGGCTGGCAGCGCCCGCAGCGCGTAGCAAATCGCCATAGACTTCGGTCAGCGCGCCGAACGCGCCTGCCACCAGTGCGGCGGCGAAGACGAAGGACACAATCGTGCCGTAGCTGATCGTCCCGTCATTGGCCGCCTCTGCGCCCTTCCAGACGAGCATGGTGATGCCGCCGAAGACGAACAGGATGATGCAGGCGGTCAGCGCGGCGCGGATGATGATCCGGCGCTTGGCAACGGTAAATGTGCGTTCCACCGTGTCGCCGAAGCGTGCCTGCTCGCGGCTTTCCTGGTTGAAGCCCTGCACGATCTTCATCGCGGAGAGCACTTCGGTCACATTGGCGCCGATATCGGCCACGCGGTCCTGGCTGGTGCGACTGACCTTGCGCAGGCGGCGTCCGAAGAGGGTGATCGGGATGACGATCAGCGGGATGATCAGCAGCATCCCCATGGTCAGGCCGGGCATGAGGTAGAAAAGATAGGCCGTGCCGCCGATCGCGACGAGCAGGTTGCGCAGCGCCACGGAAACGGTCGTTCCCACCATGTTTTCGATCAGCGCGGTATCGCTGGTCATCCGGCTGGAAATTTCCTTGGGGCTGTTCACCTCGTAAAATCCGGGCGCGAGCCGCAACAGGTTCGCCTGCACGCGCTTGCGCACATCGGCCACCACGCGCTCGCCCAGCCAACTGACGAAATAGAAGCGCATTGCAGTGCCCAGCGCGAGCACGGCGACAATGCCGAGCAGGACGCGGAACCAAAGGGTCAGCTGGGAGCCGTCGCCGCCCATGCCCTGGTCGACCACGAAGCGCAGCCCGGCAGGAATGGCGAGCGTTGCGGTGGCTGTGATGACCAGTGCGGTGAAGGCCAGCGCAACATGGCCGGGATAATTGCGCAATTCATCGAACACCATGCGCAGCGGCTTGAGCGAACGCGGCTCGCCATTGCGGCGGCGCGCGAATGCCTTGCGCTTCTTTTCGGTCTGGGCGCCCGTCTCGTCCATGAGCGCTCACCTAGTCACGGTGCGGCGCAAAATCCACAGGTGAGGCGCCTTACCGGCACTTTTACCCAGTTTGTGCATTGCACAATGACAAACCTCGGGGCACAGTCCCCGTCCACATTGATCCCGCCTCAAAAAACAAGACAACAGCGGGCCGCAGGGGACGAGAATGCTTTACCACGCCTATGAACTGCAGCGCAGCTGGCTTTCGAGCGCCAGCACATGGGCCTCGATCGGGGCCGAAATGCTGTCCAACCCGGCGCTGCCTTTCGGTTACATGGGCATGGGCCCCATCGCCGCGAGTGCGCTCGACGTCTTCGCCCACGCCACCGCGACCTATGGCAAGCCCGCCTGGGGCATCGAGACGGTCGAGGCGGACGGCAAGCTTCACCCGGTTGTCGAAGCGACGGTGGTCAACAAGCCCTTCGGCGATTTGAAGCGCTTCCGCCGCGACGACCTCCCCGAGGATGCTCCGCGCCTGCTGGTCGTCGCGCCGATGAGCGGGCACTACGCCACGCTCCTGCGCGGAACGGTGGAGCGGATGCTCGAAAACTACACGGTCTATGTCACCGACTGGGCCGATGCGCGCAACGTGCCGCTGCACGAAGGCCATTTCGATCTCGACGACTACATGGACTACGTGATCGAGTTCCTCGAACATATCGGCGAAGGCGCGCAAGTCATGGCCGTGTGCCAGCCTTCGGTTCCCGTCTTCGCCGCCACCGCGATCATGAACCGCGACAAGCACCCTTGCGCGCCCAGGACGCTGACCATGATGGGCGGCCCGATCGACACGCGTTGTTCGCCCACCAGCGTAAACGACCTCGCGATGGAACGCCCGATCGAGTGGTTCCGCCAGAACGTCATCGCTACCGTGCCGATGCAGTATCGCGGCTCCGGACGCCGGGTCTATCCCGGCTTCATGCAGCTCGCCGGCTTCATGAGCATGAACCTCGGCAACCACATGCAGAGCCATTACGAGATGTTCAAACACCTCACCGCGGGCGATGATGCGAGCGCGCAGGCGACCAAGGATTTCTACGACGAATATCGCAGCGTCTGCGACATGACCGCCGAATTCTACCTGCAGACTGTGCAGGAGGTGTTCCAGGACCACGCGATCCCCAACGGCACCTTTATGCACCGCGGCAAGCGCATTGACCTGGGCGACATCACCGGGACAGCCCTCCTCGCCATCGAGGGCGAGCGGGACGATATCTCCGGTCTCGGCCAGACGCGCGCCGCGCTGGAGCTTACGCCCAATCTCGATGCATCGAAGAAGCGCTACTACTTGGCCGAGGGCGCCGGACATTACGGCATTTTCAACGGCAGCAAGTGGCGCGAGAAGATCGCCCCAGTGGTGGAGGAATTCGTCGCCGCGCACGGGTGACGGGAAGTCGCCACTCACAGTATTTCCCGAATTGTGCTAGGCTGCGCTCAGCGAGTGCCAGTGTCGCGGCTGCACAAGGGAATGACCCATGCTAAAGATCACCAAACCGTCTTCCGACCGGGTCGATATCGTACTGGACGGGAAGGTCGATGCCGACATCATGCACAAGGCGCTCGACGATCTGATCCAGATGTCCGAAGGCATGACCGGCGGCAAGATGTTCTACCGGATCACCAATTTCGAACTGCCCACACTTGGCGCGATCGGCGTCGAGTTCAGCCGCCTGCCCAAGCTCTTCAAGATGCTCGGCGCCTTCGACAAATGTGCGGTGCTGACGGATTCGGACTGGATGAAGAAGGCCGTCGAACTCGAAGGCGCGCTGATCCCGGGTATGGACATCAAGAGCTTCGACTACGACGCCGTGGACGTCGCGGAGGCCTGGCTGGATCTTTAGACACTGAATTGCATGACGAATTCGATGGCTCAGTATGTAATCGCCAAAAATAGTTTACCATAGACGAATTGTAGCAATGCCGTTTCAACGAGTCCGTAAATTACGGAAACGGGTTCTTACGGACGCATTTAAAAGTAAAATAGTTCGTTACATGGTGTTTCGTACCTGTTACATGGCATGCATCGCAGGCGAGAAATCAAGCTACTGCGGCTGAGAGACAGGTTGTGCTCCCGCTTTTGTCGAGGAGCCAGCCATGGACTTGAATCAACTATATTCCGACCATCAGGCAGCGCAAATGCGTGCGGGCTCTGCCATTCCGGGCGCTGATCGCGATGTCTATCTCGACGATGCGGCAAGCCTGGCGGCAAGGATCGGGGAGTTCCAGCAATCGCTTGGCGCTGCCGCTGCCTTTGCGTGGACAGCAAAAGCCAGTCAGCGAGCGCTGGAGTTGCGGGTGGATAAGTGTGCTCCCCTGGGCGCAGCTTGTCCATCGGAGCAAACGGTTCACGACGGGGAGGGGCTTCGGCGACAGAAGGAAATGACCCATTTGGCGCTGCTCGTCCTGGGCCGCGATGCCGGGCTCGCCTTCATGAATAACGCGGATGCGTGCCTCGGAGGTCGACCGCTCGATCTCGTCGATGACAATTCTGACAATGTGCCGATGGTGGAAGAACTTTTGCGGAAAATGGCGAAGTTCGAAACCATGGCAAAACCAATGCAGCCAGCCTGCTAAAGAGGCGACCCAAGGGCTCGGCTGTGCAGTTCACGGTTTAGCTCCTCCTATCAGGCCTCCGTCTCTAGGGATGGGGGCCTTTTTTCCCCCTGTATTCGATCGCCTAAGCCAACCGCTGCGCATGCCACGCCACATGCTCGGCCATGAACGTCGAGATGAAATAATAGGAGTGGTCGTAGCCTTCCTGCATGCGGATTTCTGCCGGAATGCCCGCCTTGGCGCAGGCGACCGATAGCAGGCCGGTCTTGAGCTGTTCCTCCAGGAAATTGTCCGCCTTGCCCTGATCGACCAGCAGGTTGTCGAGCCGCGCGCCATTCTCGATCAGCGCGACTGCGTCGTATTCGGTCCAGGCTGCGCGGTCGTCTCCGAGATAGCGTGAGAGCGCCTTCTCGCCCCATGGCACTTTCGTAGGTGCGACGATGGGTGCGAAGGCACTGACCGATTTGAAGCGGCCCGCATTGCGAAGGGCGACGGTCAGCGCACCATGGCCGCCCATCGAATGGCCGGTGATGCCCTGCCTTGTCATGTCGGCGGGGAAGTTCGCCGCGATCAGGCTCGGCAGTTCGTCTTCGATATAGCAGCGCATGCGGTAGTGTTTCGACCACGGCTCGCGGGTTGCATCGACATAGAACCCGGCGCCCTTGCCGAAATCATATTCGTCGGCTGCGTCGGGCACGTCCTCGCCGCGCGGGGAGGTGTCGGGGGCGACGAAGATCACGCCATGCTCGGCACATGCGCGACGGAATTCGCCCTTCTCGGTCACATTGGCATGCGTGCAGGTGAGGCCGGAGAGATACCAGAGCACCGGCAGCTTTGCGCCGTCGTCGTGCGGCGGGACGTAGACCGAGAATGTCATCTCGGTCCTTGTCGCCTCCGAGTGGTGCGAGAGGACGAACTGGTCGCCCCCGAAAGCCTTGTTCTGCGAAAGGAAATCGAACGTCATTGGGTGTCCTGAAGGTCAGTCCTGTGCGGGAATGTCTGCGATCATCGGCGCATGTCCCCAATGCTCGAGCAGCCGCAAGGTATCCGCGCCCGAAAGACCGATAGTCGCGGTATTACGAAGCGGGTGGACGTTCATCCGTTCCGCCTCGGCAAGGCTCCGGTCCAGCACGACCGTGATGCTTCCCGGCCCGGCGTTGATGGCACCGAGCGGCGTCACCGAACCGGGCGTGAGCCCGAGCAGGCGCTCCATGTCATGAGGCTTGCCGAAGTTGACCCGCTTGCAGCCGATGGCTTGCGGCAGGGCTTTCAAATTCACGCGCATTTCGGCGGGCACGGTGACCAGCCAGAATTCGCCGCCCGCGTCCTTGAGGAACAGGTTTTTGGTATGCTCGCCGGGAATGGCCGCCTTTATGTCGCGACTTTCCTCGACGGTGAAAACGGCCTGGTGTTCGTGATGCTCGAAGGGGATTGCGAGGGCATCCAGATCCTCCCGCAACCCCGCTTCGTTTCGATGCGCCAAGGGCGTCAGCTCATGCGCTTCATGACACAGATCTTGTTGCCGGCGGGATCGCGCAGATAGGCGAGATACATGCTGCCGATCTCACTGGTGCGGATGCCCGGCGGGTCTTCGATCGCGGTCCCGCCATTGGCCACGCCGGCGGCGTGCCATGCGTTACCCTGTTCCTCGCTCTCGACGGCAAAACCGATGGTGCCGCCGTTGGCGCAGGTCGCAGGCTGGCCGTCGATCGGCTTGGAGACGAGGAAGATGCCGCCATTGTGCATGTAGATGAGGCGCCCTTTGGGATCGACCATCCCTTCACGGCCGCCGAGCGCTTTGAAGCAAGCGTCGTAGAATTTCTTGGCGGCGTCGATATCATCGGCGCCCAGCATCACGTGACTGAACATGTCTCTCTCCTTCAGGTTAAGCTTCAACCGCGACAGTCGCGGTTTCGGGATCTCCGGTATTCGGCGCATTCTCGGGATCGAGCAGCAGGACCTGCACCTCGCCCTTGCGCGCAACGGGTTTGTGTTCCTCGCCCGCCTCGATCAGCAGCAGCTCGCCGGGCGCGAGCGTTTCCGTTCGGTCGCGAAACTCGATTTCGAGCTCGCCGTCCACGCACAGGAACAGCTCGTCATGGGTGTGGCTGTGCCAGTCGAATTCGCCTTCCAGCTTGGCGATGCGGACCTCGTGACCCTCGTAGCGCGCGACGATGCGCGGCGCCCATTGCTCGCTGAAGCCAGCGAATTTCTCGGCAAGGGTCACCTTGGAAGGCATCAGTCGAAAACGACCACGCTGCGGATGCTTTCGCCCGCATGCATCAGGTCGAAACCCTTGTTGATCTCTTCGAGTTTCAGCACGTGGGTGATCATCGGGTCGATCTGGATCTTCCCGTCCATATACCAGTCGACGATCTTGGGTACGTCGGTGCGCCCCTTGGCCCCGCCGAACGCCGTGCCGCGCCAGTTGCGGCCAGTCACCAGCTGGAAGGGTCGGGTCTCGATGGTCTTCCCCGCTTCGGCGACACCGATGATGATGCTGGTGCCCCAGCCCTTGTGGCAGCATTCCAATGCCTGCCTCATCACGTCGGTATTGCCGGTGCAGTCGAAGCTGTAATCCGCCCCGCCGTCGAGCATCTCGACGATGGTGGCGACCACGTCCTTTTCGTCCTTGGGATTGATGAAGTCGGTCATGCCGAAATGTTCGGCATAGCTCTTCTTGTCGGGATTGATGTCGACACCCACGATCCGGTCAGCGCCCGCCATCTTCGCGCCCTGGATTACGTTGAGGCCGATTCCGCCGAGGCCGAAGACCACGACATTGTCGCCCGGCTTCACCTGCGCCGTATTCACCACTGCGCCGACACCCGTCGTCACGCCGCAGCCGATGTAGCAGCTGGTGTGAAAAGGTGCGTCTTCGCGGATTTTTGCCACCGCGATTTCGGGCAGGACGGTGAAGTGCGAAAAGGTCGAGCAGCCCATGTAGTGGTAGATCGGCTGGCCCTGATAGCTGAACCGCGCGGTCCCGTCGGGCATCAGCCCCTTGCCCTGCGTCTCGCGGATGGCGCTGCACAGGTTCGTCTTGCCCGAAAGGCACATCTTACACTGGCGGCATTCGGGGGTGTAGAGCGGGATCACATGATCGCCCGGCTTCACCGATGTCACGCCCTTGCCGACCTCGCGCACGATGCCAGCACCCTCATGGCCGAGCACGCTGGGGAAGATCCCCTCGCTGTCGAAGCCGTCGAGCGTATAGGCATCGGTATGGCAGATACCCGTCGCCTTAATCTCGACCAGCACCTCGCCGTCCTTGGGGCCCTCCAGATCGAGTTCGACGATCTCCAGCGGTTTCTTTGCTTCGAAGGCGACGGCAGCACGGGTTTTCATCTGAAACGATTCTCCTCTTCGGCGAAGGCGTAGGGAAGCGCGCTGGGGCAGGCAAGTTGCTTGCGGTTCATACAGGCGCAGTTAGAAGCCGCGCCATGATCAGGTCCATCATCGCTTCCGTAGCCATAGTGCTTTCGTTCCCCGTGTTGGCGCAGGACGGAGAGCCGGCTCCCGAGATACCGCCGCTGACGCTCGAACAGCAGACCAATTTCCGATGCGGGGTCGCTTTCGGGCTCGTCGCTGGCGGCCAGGATGCCGGGTACGAGCGGGCGCTGGTATTCCCGCCGATGGAACCGCGCGGTGAAGAATTCTTCGTCCGGGTGACTGCACAGATCATGGAAGATAACCGCTTCACGCATGATGTCGTGAATGCGCTGGTGAACCGCGAAATGGCGTCTTTCCAGGGCGAGGGTTTCGAGGCCGTGGAAGCGATCATGCCCGCTTGCCTCACGCTGCTCGACGCATCGGGCATCTGACAGCCGTTCAGCCCCCTTTCAGCGGCATTCCGATAGTCATTCGCCAGATGTCGCTCCCGGGGGGAATTTCCATGCGTAAATCCGTATTGTCCGCATTATCGCTGGCCGCGATCGCCGCGCCTGCACCGCTTCTCGCGCAGGATGCCGACCAGACGCTGCCCCAGACCGAGGAAGAAGCGTCGAAGGACCTCGCCGACAAATTCTCCGATCCCGAATACCAGCGCGAAACCGCAATGCTGATGCGCACGCTCAGCGAGGTGCTGCTCGACTTGCCGCTCGGCCCGCTGATGGAAGCCGCCGGCGAGATGTCGGGCGAGGAAATGCCCGAGGTCGACCGCGACACCACGCTGCGGTCGATGGCTCCCGAAGCCGGCCGGATCCCCGAGGAAATCGAGCGCAATTTGCCGCGTGCAATGGAAGCTATGGGCACGATGGCAGAAGCGCTGGAAGAAATGAGGCCGGCGCTCGAAGAGATGGCCGCGCGCCTGCAGGAAAGCCTGCCGCAAGAATAGCTTTCGAAGAAGCGAATAGTCCCGCAGCGGGAAATTCTTCAAATACCCCTATTGGACCGGTGGACGCGCGCTCGCGGCTGATGCAATAGCGTGGGTGCAATGTGGCAGCTCCACCAATTCCCTCTTTGTCCTTTCAGCCGGAAACTCCGCCTCGTCATGGCGGAGAAGTCGGTTGCCTATGAACTCGTCCGCGAAAACCCGTGGGACGGGCGCGATGGCTTCTGGCAGCTGAACCCGGCGGGCCGCACCCCGGTGCTGCACGATCCCGCGCGCCGCGTGACCCTGTGCGACAGCCAGGCGATCTGCGAGTTCCTCGAAGAGACAGTGGAGCGCAATCCCATGATCGGCGGCAATGCGATGCAGCGCGCGGAAATCCGCCGACTGGTCGCGCTGTTCGACGAGAATTTCTACGCCGACGTGACCGAGCCCGCGCTTCACGAGAAGATGAAGAAGCGCCTCATCCTGCGCCAGTCGCCCGACGGGCAGGTGCTGCGCCAGATGGGCCGGATGCTGCACGGCCACCTCGACTATATCGACTGGCTGGTCGACACGCGGCAATGGCTCGCGGGGCCGCAACTGAGCCTCGCCGACCTCACCTGCGCGGCGCATCTCTCGGTGGT
>JABDNC010000168.1 GCA_013001165.1 Erythrobacter sp. | reverse complement strand
GTCGACGTGGGCGTAGTGGCGGTTCTCGGTCTCGTATTCCACGTGCGCGGTCGAGATCGTGATCCCGCGCGCCTTCTCCTCGGGCGCCTTGTCGATGTCGGCGTAGTCCATGAAGGTGGCGCCGTTGGTCTCAGCGAGCACCTTGGTGATCGCAGCCGTCAGCGTGGTCTTGCCGTGGTCAACGTGACCGATGGTGCCGACGTTAACGTGCGGCTTATTACGCTCGAACTTTTCCTTCGCCATTTTCCAATAACCTCTGTCTTAAAATTTGGGATTTCTGCGGGGAGGAAACGGCGCCCGCTGAATCAGGCGCCGCCCCTAGACCGGTCGGCTCGCTTACGCAAGCTTCTCCTTGACTTCCTGTGCCACGTTAGCCGGAACTTCGTCGTAGTGGCTGAACTGCATCGAGTACTGTGCACGGCCCTGAGTGAACGAGCGCAGCTCATTCACGTAACCGAACATGTTCGCGAGCGGAACGTTGGCTTCGACTGCCTGGGCGTTGCCACGGCTGTCGGTGCCCTGGATCTGGCCACGACGCGAGTTAAGGTCGCCGATAACATCGCCGAGGTAGTCCTCGGGAGTCACGACTTCAACCTTCATGATCGGCTCAAGCAGCTTGATGCCCGCACGCTCTGCGACTTCGCGCATTGCGCCACGGCCGGCGATTTCGAACGCGATCGCGCTCGAGTCGACGTCATGGTAGGCACCGTCGTACAGGTTCACGGTGAAGTCGATGATCGGGAAGCCAACGAGATGGCCACTTTCGGCCTGCTCGCGGAAACCCTTTTCAATCGCGGGGATGTATTCCTTCGGAATGTTACCGCCCTTGATTTCATCTTCGAACACGAAGCCCTGGCCACGCTCACCCGGGGTGATCTTGACCTTGACGCGACCGAACTGACCCGAACCACCCGACTGCTTCTTGTGGGTGTAATCGACGTCCACCGGCTTGCCGAGGTATTCGCGATAAGCGACCTGCGGTGCGCCGACGTTTGCCTCGACCTTGAATTCGCGCTTCATGCGATCGACGAGGATGTCGAGGTGAAGCTCGCCCATGCCCTTGATGATCGTCTGGCCCGACTCGTGGTCGGTGGTGACGCGGAAGCTCGGATCTTCGGCAGCCAGGCGGTTGAGGGCGACGCCCATCTTTTCCTGGTCGGCCTTGGTCTTCGGTTCGACCGACAGTTCGATCACCGGCTCGGGGAATTCCATGCGCTCGAGAATGATCGGAGCGCTCGACGCACACAAGGTGTCGCCGGTGGTGGTTTCCTTGAGACCTGCGATAGCGACGATGTCGCCTGCAAATGCTTCATCGATGTCCTCGCGGTTGTTCGAGTGCATCAGCAGCATGCGGCCGATCTTTTCCTTCTTGTCCTTCACCGAGTTCAGGACCGAACCCTTGGTGAGGTGACCCGAGTAAATGCGGGTGAAGGTGAGCGAGCCGACGAACGGGTCGTTCATGATCTTGAAGGCCAGCGCCGAGAACGGAGCTTCGTCCGACGACGGACGGGTGTCTTCTTCGTCGCTGTCGGGCTTCACGCCCTTGATGGCCGGAACGTCGAGCGGCGACGGCATGTAGTCGACAACCGCGTCGAGCAGGGGCTGCACGCCCTTGTTTTTGAACGCCGAACCGCACAGCACGGGAACGAAGTCGCGCGCCATGGTGCCCTTGCGGATGAGACGCTTGAGCGTCGCCGCGTCGGGCTCTTCACCCTCGAGGTAAGCTTCCATGACATCGTCGTCCTGTTCGACGGCGGTCTCGATCAGCTTCTCGCGGTATTCGGCAGCCTTGTCGGCCAGGTCAGCCGGGATGTCGACGTAGTTGAACGTCGCGCCCAGGTTTTCGTTTTCCCAGACGATGCCGCGGTTGTTGACGAGGTCGACAACGCCCTGAAGGTCGCTTTCCGCGCCGATCGGGAGATAGAGGACCAGCGGGTTCGCGCCGAGGCGGTCGATGATCGACTGGACGCAGTAGTAGAAGTCTGCACCGGTACGGTCGAGCTTATTGACGAAGCACATGCGCGGAACGCCGTACTTGTCGGCCTGGCGCCAGACGGTTTCGGACTGCGGTTCAACGCCGGCAACGCCGTCGAAGACTGCAACCGCGCCGTCGAGCACGCGCAGCGAGCGTTCGACTTCAATCGTGAAGTCGACGTGGCCCGGGGTGTCGATGATGTTGATGCGGTGCTTTTCGCCCTTGCCATCGTCGTTCTGCCAGAACGTGGTCGTGGCAGCCGAGGTAATGGTGATGCCGCGCTCCTGCTCCTGCTCCATCCAGTCCATGGTCGCAGCGCCGTCGTGGACTTCGCCGATCTTGTAGGACTTGCCGGTGTAGTAAAGGATACGTTCGGTCGTGGTGGTCTTGCCGGCATCGATGTGGGCCATGATGCCGATATTGCGGTACCGCTCCAGCGGATATTCGCGTGCCATGTTAAGTCTCCATGAGGGGCAGCCCCCTCGATAAATTTACCAGCGGTAGTGCGAGAAGGCGCGGTTCGCGTCCGCCATGCGGTGCGTGTCTTCGCGCTTTTTGACGGCATTGCCGCGGTTGTTCGCAGCATCCATCAGCTCGCCCGACAGGCGTGCAGCCATGGTCGTTTCGGGACGACCACGTGCAGCCGAGATCAGCCAGCGGATGGCGAGTGCCTGGGCACGCTCAGGGCGAACCTCGACCGGCACCTGGTAGGTCGCACCACCGACACGGCGGCTGCGCACTTCGACCTGAGGCTTGATGTTGTTCAGAGCTTCATGGAACAGCTCGACCGGGTTCGCCTTGGCCTTGTTCTCGACGGTGTCGAGCGCGGTGTAGACGATACCTTCTGCAACGGCCTTCTTGCCGTCATACATCAGGTTGTTCATGAATTTCGAAAGGACCTGATCGTTAAACTTCGGATCAGGCAGGATTTCCCGCTTCTCGGGACGACGACGACGACTCATTGATTATCTCCTAAGTCCCGTGGATTACTTCGGACGCTTCGCGCCGTACTTCGAGCGCGACTGCTTGCGGTCCTTCACGCCCTGCGTATCGAGCACGCCGCGAAGGACGTGGTAGCGAACGCCGGGAAGGTCGCGAACACGGCCGCCGCGGATGAGCACAACGCTGTGCTCCTGCAGGTTGTGGCCTTCGCCCGGAATGTAGGAGATGACTTCGCGCTGGTTGGTCAGGCGAACCTTGGCAACCTTACGCAGAGCCGAGTTCGGCTTCTTCGGGGTTGTCGTATAGACGCGGGTGCAAACGCCGCGCTTCTGCGGGTTGGCTTCCATTGCAGGGACCTTGGACTTGGCCTTCTGCGGAACGCGGCCCTTGCGGACCAGCTGGTTAATAGTCGGCATGAGTTCTCTCTTCACCGTGTGATGGCGGCGACTAGCGGGTTGATTGGTGATGCGATCGGGTTCGTGCAGTTGCGACGCACGCGGCGCATAAAAGCACCGGGGCGGTCTGTTCGCACGAGCCTGAAACGCTCCACCCATCGGCCCACACGGCCACCGGGTTACTTTGACGGCTGCCCCGAGCAGGTTGCCCTGCTGCAATAGAAAAGAGCCTTATCGCAAAAGCGACAGGCCCCCGGGACATAACCGGCAATGTTCAGCTCTATCTGGCCAGCGTTGGCTTCGCACAGGGCGATTCCCTCACCGGATGGGCGCGCACATAGTGCTGGAGGGGCGATTGGTCAAGCCGTGCTGCGGTCGGCTGCGGCCAGTTGGCGCAGGTGTTCGGCCACCGCCAGGTCGAGATCCTGATAGACATAAGGCCCAACGCGGTATTCGCGTAGGAGCTGCGAGGCAATGCCCTCTGGCAGCGGCGTATGCGGATGGCGCACTGCCCCGCCCTCGTCTTCCCACGATGCTATCGGCTGGGTGCCGGAGGCTTGCGGTGCTTCACCTGCGTAAGTGCCATAAATGATGGCCGGAGGGCCTCCGGCCTTGGTAGGGGTATCGGTCATCGGCTTTACCTTTCTCAGCGCGCGTACGCGCTCGGCATATTCGGCGACCTTGGCGAAGTGATTGTCCCGCTCCGTTGCGTCCCCGGCTGCGGCAGCCCTCATGACCGCGGCCTGGTGCTCGTGGAGCAATTCATTGAGGTCCATGGCCATGTCGTATTCCTTGGCGGGGGGTTATGGGATCGGGCGGAATGACCCGGACGACTCCCGCAAGTGCGCCCGGGTCGTCCTGCATCAGCCCTGTTGCTTCTCGGCCTGGTCGCGCTGCTTGCCATCCTGGCGGACAGCCTGCTCCTGCTGGCGCAGGTTGGTAGCGCTTACCATGCCGCCATCGACCTGCTTCCGTTCATAGCTGAAACGCTGGCCGGACTTGGGGGTGGAAGCTTCCTGCTGGAGATCGGACTTGCCGAAGTTCAGCACTTCCCCGCCCCGCTCGGGAGCGATGGTACCGCTGCCCTTGCCGCTGTCATAGCTTTTAATGCTGCCATATTTGGTCATGGGAAAATTCCTTCGATTTCGCGCAGGCGCTCAGAAGCGACCGCTTGTGCGCGGTGGCTAGAAGGCGAAATGGAAAGAAGGGAGGGCAACAGGCCCTCAGGACCGTCGATCGCGACTGGTAGCTAGCTCTAAGATGGGGTGTGCGTGGGGTGCTTACAATGGGGCGGAGGGTATTATTTGGGGTTGGAACGGGGCGCCCTAGAACCAGGCCCTGATGCCGAAGACGGCTGCCACGCCGTCCGTATCCTCGCCCGCGAGGCGCGCGATATCCGCGGTCTCGCCCAGCTTGGCCTCGTAGCCGACGCCGACATAGGGGGCGAATTCGCGGGCGATCTCGTAGCGCAGGCGCAGACCCGTCTCGATCTTGGTAAGCCCTGCCCCGATCTCGCGTTCGGGAATGTCCTGTGCGGACAGTTCCAGCTCCAATCGCGGCTGCAGGATCAGCGCCTGCGTGATCTTCTGGTCGTACTCGCCCTCCACCCGCGCGGTGAGGTCGCCGCGGTCGGACAGGAACAGCGCGCCGTCGACGTGCCACATATAGGGCGCAAGGCCCTGCACGCCGAGCACGAGGTGGCTGCGGGATTCCGGCTCGAGGTCGATGCGCGCGCCTGCCTGGAGGTCGAAGAAGGGGCCGATCGCATGGCCCCACAGCGCCTGTATCTCGGCGTCTTCCACGCCCCCGCCGAATTCGCCCTCACCTTCCGACTTGATCACGAACTTGTCGATATCGCCGCCGTACCAGCCCTGCACGCCCCACAGGAACGCCTCGTGGCCGTCGGAGATGCGCACTTCCAGCCGCTCGGCCATGATGGTGCCGGTCAGCATGTCACCATGGGTGGCGTGGTTGGTCTTGCGGGCCTCGGCCATGGCTTCGCCGCCGAAGATTTCGTCGGCCGCGTGCTGCGGGCCCTCGAACGCCTCTGCGGGCGGCGGGCCGGAGGGGATGTCGCCCATGGCATGCGCCGAATGGTCCATCTGCGGCGCGCCGGTCATGTCGGGGAGCTTGAACGGAGCGGGCGCCTTTTTCATTTCGCCGTGGCCGGAGTGATCGTCCTTCGCGGGCTGCTCGGTCGAAGGCTTTTCCGCCGGCGCGCCGTGCCCTTCATGGCCCGACATATCCTGCGCGGAGAGCGGCGCGGCGGCGAGCGCGAGAGTGGTCGCAAGGCCAAGGCGGAGCATCATGCGCCCTCTCCCGGTGCGGGGAATGGACGCACGGTCACCGTCTGCATCATGCCGGCATGCATGTGGTAGAGCAGGTGGCAGTGAAAGGCCCAGTCGCCCGGCTCGTTCGCAATGACGTCGAAAGTCGCGGTGCTGCCCGGCTGCACGATGACCGTGTGCTTCAGCGGCTGGTTCATCATCCCCGCCCCGTTGACCAGCTCGAAGAAGTGGCCGTGCAGGTGGATCGGGTGCGCCATCATCGTGTCGTTGACCAGCTTCACCCGCACCCGCTCGTCATAGGCGAAGCGGATCGGATCGTCGGTCACGGCGGAGAACTTCTTGCCGTCGAAGCTCCACATGTAGCGTTCCATGTTGCCGGTCAGGTGGATCTCCATCTGACGCGTCGGCATGCGATGCGGGTTCATCCGCTTCGCCTTGAGATCGGTGTAGCGCAGCACCCGGTGACCGACATTATCGAGACCGAGGCCAGGGTAATCCATCCGGTCCATCGGCATGGGCGAGACCATGTCCAGCCCCGGCCCGACCTTGACGTCGGGGGGCAGCTTGGAGGTGTCGCGCATAGAGTGGTCCATGTCGCCATGCCCCATCGCGCCGTGGTCCATCCCGCCGTGGTCCATGCCAGCCATCGAGCCATGCCCGGCATGCGCGTCCTGCTCCATCGCGCCGCCATGCGCGCCGTTCATCGAGCCCATGCCCATATCGGCCATGGTCAGCGTCACCGGCTCGCGCAGCGGGGGCGGCGTGGCGCGGTGGCCTGCGTGCGAGGTCAGCGAGGCCACGCCCATGCCCGAGCGGTCCATCGCCTCTGCCACCAGAGCATGGCTACCCTCGGACGGAGCGACAATCACATCATAGGTCTCGGCCGTGCCGATCTGAAATTCGTCCACCTCGACCGGCGCCACATCCTTCCCGTCTGCCGCGATCACCGTCATCGGGACACCCGGGATGCGGACGTTGAAGAATGTCATTGCAGAGCCATTGATCACGCGCAGGCGAACGCGCTCGCCCGGCTCGAAGAGATATTCGAGACCGTCCATCGGCCCATGGCCGTTGATGAGGAAGGTATAAGTCGAGCCGGTCACGTCCGAGATGTCGCGCGGATTCATGCGCATCCCGCCCCACATCATCCGCTCCTTCACCGACATCTCGCCTTCGGTCGCGGTCTGCATCTGGTTGTTGAAGTAATGCTCGCCGACCTTGAGCAGGCGGGCAATCTCGTGCGGATGGCGCGGCGTGAATTCGCTCAGCAGGACGACATAATCGCGGTCGTAGCGCGGATCGGGTTCGGCGCTTTCGATGATGATCGGGCCATAATGTCCCGCCTGTTCCTGCAGACCCGAGTGCGAGTGCCACCAGTAGGTCCCGTTCTGGCGGATCGGGAATTCATAGGTGAAGGTCTCGCCCGGCTTGATGCCCGGGAAACTCACACCCGGAACACCGTCGAACTGGAATGGCAGCAACAGGCCGTGCCAATGGACGGAGGTATCCTCCTCCAAATTGTTCGTCACGTCGATACGGACCTTCTGACCTTCTTTCAGGCGAAGAAGGGGCCCCGGAACGGTGCCGTTCACGGCAATAGCGTGACCTTTTCGCCCGCCGACACCGAAGTGGTGCTCGCCGACACTGAGCGCGATCTTCTCACCGGAAACCTCGCCGAAACCCTGCTTCGCATGGGTCAGGCTTTCACCGCGTGCCCACGCAGGAAGCGGAAGCGACATGGCCGCTCCGAGGGCTGCAGTGCTCGTGATGAATTTACGGCGATCGATCGACATGAATGCTACCGTCAGAAAGGTTCTGTTGAAGGACTTCGGGCGATCACATATATACCCCCACAGGGTATTACAACTGGATGGACGAAGTGGCTGCCGATACCGACGCAAAAATCAATCGACTCAACCGGATTGCCGGCCAGGTGAACGGCGTCGCCAAGATGATCGAAGACGATCGCTACTGCATGGACATCCTGCACCAGATCCAGGCCATCAAGTCGGCGCTCGCCAAGGTCGAGACGCAGGTCCTCAAGGATCATGCCGCCTGCTGCGTGGCCGAAGCGATCGCCAGCGGCGACGAGGCCGAGCAGCGCCAGAAATTCGAGGAACTGGTCGAACTGCTGGAAAAGCGTCGCTAGTCCGAGCCACGATACACCTTTCAATCCACCCAAGGAGCCCGCCCGATGAGCCTTCGATCGCTGACCCGCACCCCGCTTCGCCTCGCACTGGGCCTGTCGCTTGCCGCATGTGCCGGCGCGGCGCAGGCGACCAGCATCACGATGTATCGCGACCCGAATTGCGGCTGCTGCCTCGCCTGGCTCGACCATGCGGACGACCACTTCGCCAAGGGTGACGAGACGGTCACGAGCAAGACGATCGACAGCGAGAATATCGCAGCGGTGAAGGCCGAGAATGGCGTGCCCGCCGATCTTGTTTCCTGCCACACCGCCATCGTCGACGGCATGGTGATCGAAGGCCACGTCCCCGCCGCCGATGTCGAGCGTCTTCTGGCCGAGCGACCGGAAGGCATCACCGGCCTTGCGGTTGCCGGAATGCCTCTGGGATCGCCGGGCATGGAAATGGGTGAGCGGCGGCAGGCGTTTCAGGTCATCGCCTTCGGTCCCGACAAGCGGATGGTCTGGGCCAGCTACCCCGCAAGATAAGGGCAGGACCGGCGCCATTTCAGGTTCCGGTCTTCACCCCTTCGCGGAATCTGACGCTCGACTGCCTTTTCGACCCCACCGAGCGGTTCCGGGGTGAGATCAGCCGGGCGCGCGCCTGCTGCTCATCGCGGCGAACCGTGATAGGAAGGCTGCGAACGGCCAGGAGGTTTTCCAATCGTGCGTCAATCCGACCTTGTCATACATACCCAACTGGAAAACGGGCACCCGGTATGCATTCGCACTATCCGTGAAGACGATGCGGAACGCATGCGGGTGG
>JABDNC010000156.1 GCA_013001165.1 Erythrobacter sp. | reverse complement strand
AGTCGCGAAACGCCGGCTGGCTCGCGCGTTCGGGCGCGACATAGAGCAGGTCGAGCTCGCCGGCGCGGAAAGCGTCCTGCGTCTCGCGCCAGTCGGCATCGGCGCTCGTCAGCGTGGCGGCGCGAATACCGTTTGCCCGCGCGCTCCGCAACTGGTCGTGCATCAGCGCGATCAGCGGGCTGATGACCACGCAGGTGCCGTCCAGCATGACTGCGGGCAGCTGGTAGGTGAGCGACTTTCCGGCACCCGTCGGCATGACCGCAAGGCTCGACTGGCCCGCCAGCGTTCGCTCGACCACCTCGGCCTGCCGCCCCCGGAAATCGTCGAAGCCGAAGGTCGCGCGCAGGGCATCGCGTGCGGCGGGCATATCGAGGATCGGGGCTGAGGCCATGCCCCCCGTGTCGCCGCAAGCCCTGTCATGCGCAACCGGCTCTCGTGCTTTTTCCCTTGGCGAGATGGCAAAGGTGCGATTAACCACGCCCCGACCAATTCCAAGGAGAATGCCATGAAGTTCCGTATTGCCGCCGCCGCTACCGCCAGCCTCGCTCTTGCAGCATGCGGCAGCGCCGACGACGCATCGACCGAAGCAGAAGCCAACACGGTCGAAGTCGCAGCCGACGAAGCGATGGAGCCGGTCACCGAAGAACCGGTGGCCGACGAAGAGGCAGCAATCGAGGACGATACCGGCCCGACCGCAGCCGAAGCGGCCACCGTCGAAGCAGCTGGCGATGAAGCTGCTGCGACTGCTGCAGCTGCAATGGACGCGATGTCCGAAGACGGCCAGTAATCTGCGAAACAGGATGGGGGGGCGCCGCGGCAGGACATGCCGTACCGCGCCCCTTTCCGTAGCGCGCTTTGCGATGGCGCCATTGCGCGATAGCGTGCGCGCGATGATACGAATCGCAGCCCTGTTCGCCCTTCCGCTCGGCCTGCTTTCCGCTTGCGGATCGCCGGGCGACACCAAGCCGACGACGCCGATGACCGAAGGCGAGGCCGAGGCGCTGGAAGACGCCGCATCCATGCTCGACGAGCAGCGCCTGAACGATAGCGGGCAGGACCCCGACGGTACCGAATTCGAAGGAGAGAGCGAATGAGCGTAACCCAGCCAAATCCCGGCATGGACCAGGATACCTTCGAACAGTTCCTCGAACAGCTCGAACGCTATGTCCGCGAACGCCTGATCCCGGCCGAAAAGGACGTGATCGAGAACGATGCCCTGCCCGAGGATATCGTCTCCGAGATGAAAGAAATGGGCTTGTTCGGCCTGACGGTTCCCGAAGAGCATGGCGGCGCGGGCCTCAACGTGACGCAATATGCCAAGGTCGTGCAGACCATGGCCTATGCCGCGCCCGCCTATCGTTCGATCTTCTCGATCAACGTCGGCATGTTCAATTCCGCGATCAAGAATGGCGGCACGGCCGAACAGCAGGCCGAATGGTGGCCGCGCATTGCAGCCGGCGAGATCGCCTGCTTCGGCCTCACCGAGCCCGGCAGCGGCTCGGACAGCGCGGCGATGCAGACCATGGCCAAGCCCGATCCGGATGGGAACGGCTGGATCCTCAACGGCACCAAACGCTACATCACCAATGCACCGCACGCAGACGTCGCGCTGATCATGGCGCGCACTGAAAAGGAGGCGCTGCCTAAGAACGCGCATGTCAGCGCCTTCATCGTGCCGATGAATACGCCGGGCATGTCGACCTCCAGCCCCGACAAGAAGATGGGGCAGGCGGGCAGCCACATCTCCGACGTCATGCTTGACGATGTGCATGTCCCGGGCGACGCGCTGCTCGGAGGCGAGACCGGCAAAGGCTTCCGCTTCGCCATGATGAGCCTCGACAACGGGCGCATCTCGGTCGGCGCTGCCAGTACAGGCTATGCGCGACGCGCGCTCGACAGCGCGATCAAATACGCAAACGAGCGGCAGGCCTTCGGTGAGCCGATCGCCAATTTCCAGCTGATCCAGCAGATGCTCGCCGAAAGCTGGACCGAGATCTACGCCGCCGAAGCGATGATGGCGGACGTGACCGCACGCGTTGACCGGGGCGAGGATACGGTGAAGGAAGCGGCGGCCTTCAAGGTCTTCGCGTCGGAAATGTGCGGCCGCGTGGTCGACCGCGTGGTTCAGGTCTATGGCGGTGCGGGCTATCTTGCGGAGTATGATGCCGAGCGCTTCTTCCGCGATGCGCGCATCTACCGGATTTACGAGGGCACGACGCAGATCCTCCAGCTGCAGATCGCCAAGCGGATGCTGCGCGAATATGCGGCGGGCCTCTGAGGCGTGTACGGCCTACTCAACGACCTGAGCATCATCGAGGCTTCGAGCTTCGTAGCTTCCCCGACCGCCGGCCTCTATTGCGCGCAGATGGGCGCAGAGGTGATCCGCGTCGATCACAAGGAGGGCGGGCTCGATTACGATCGCTACATGCTCACGAAAGAGGGCCGCAGCCTGAGCTGGGAGAACCTCAACCGGGCGAAGAAGTCGGTCGCGCTGGACCTGAGGAGCGGCGAGGGGCGCGAGATGCTTGTCGAACTGTCGGCTAGGACCGGCAATCTCATCACAAATTTGCCCGAAAAGAGCTTCCTCTCGCATGAGGCCGTCGCGGCGAACTGCCCCGATCTCGTCAGCGTGCGCATCATGGGCTGGCACGACGGGCGGCAGGCGATGGACTTCACCGTCAACGCCGCCAGCGGATATCCTCTGATGTGCGGGCCGGAGGAATGGGACGAGGCAACCGCTCCGCCGGTGAACCAGGTCCTGCCCGCGTGGGATTTCATCACCGGCGCCTATTGCGCCTTTGCGCTCATCGCCGCGATCCGTCACCGCGATCACACGGGCGAGGGTAGCGAACTGCGCGTCCCACTGGGCGATGTCGCCATCGGTACCGTCGCCAACAGCGGGGCCATGGCCGAAATACTCTATCGCGGTGCCGACCGCGAACGGCTGGGCAATGCGATCTGGGGCGCCTTCGGACGCGATTTCCGCAGCCTCGACAACACGCGCTTCATGGTCGCGGCGCTGACGGCGAAGCAGTGGACCGGCCTCGTGAAGGCATTCGGGGTCGAAGGCGAAATTGCCGCTCTCGAGCAGGAATGCGGCGTGCACTTCGCCGATGGAGACGATCCGCGCTTCAAGCATCGCCATGCGCTGTTCGACCTCTTCCAGTCGCGCGCCGGAACGATGGACTGGCCCGAACTCGAACGCCGCATGGCTACCGAAGGCTGCACCTTCGAACGCTATCGCACGATGCACGAGGCTGCGAACGATCCCGTGCTTGTTGGCGACAACCCGCTCTTCACGCGAACTTCCGCGAACCCCTCGGGTTTCGAGTATCCCGCCACCCGCAGCTTTGCCAATATTCCGGGCCGCGATGCCGACGGGCCTGCGCCTGCTCCCTATCTCGGCCAGCATACCGAGGAAGTGCTCGCAGACCGTCTCGGCCTGTCTTCGGGCGCGATCGGCAAGCTCGTCGACCGCGATATCGCCCGCCTCTCCGACAAGGATTGATCCATGACCGAATTACGCCGCGTCGCCATTTGCAAGCCGCTCCGCACGCCGGTCGGCAAATTCCTCGGCAGCCTTGCCTCGCTCGAAGCGGGCGCGCTGGGTGCGGTGATCATCAAGGCTCTCGTCGAGCGTTCGGGAATCGATCCGATGCGCGTCGACGACGTCGTGTTCAGCCAAGGCTATGGAAGCGGCGAAGCACCCGCCATCGGACGCTGGAGCTGGCTTGCCGCCGGTTACCCGATCGAGGTTCCGGGCATGCAGCTCGACCGGCGGTGCGGCTCGGGTCTGCAAGCGGTCGCCACCGCTGCGATGATGGTCCAGACGGGGGCAGCCGATTGTGTGCTTGCCGGCGGCGTCGAGAGCATGTCCAATGTCGAGCACTACACCACCAAGGTCCGCCACGGTGCGCGCATGGGCGACATGGTGCTGTGGGACCGCCTGACGCGTGGCCGACTGCTCAGCCAGCCGATCGAGCGCTTCGGTGTCATCACCGGGATGATCGAGACGGCGGAAAACCTCGCCAAGGATTACGACATCAGCCGCGAGGCTTCGGACGAATTTGCCGTGCGCAGCCACCAGAACGCCACCCGCGCATGGGAGGAAGGCAAGTTCGACGATCAACTCGTGCCGGTCGAAATCCCGCAGCGGCGCGGCGATCCGGTTCTTTTTGCGAAGGACGAAGGCTACCGCGAAGATGCGAGCATGGAGACGCTCGGCAAGCTGCGCGCTATCGATCTGAAGCGCGATCCCGACGCTATTGTCACCGCGGGCAATGCCAGCCAGCAGAACGATGCGGCGGCCGCCTGCCTCGTGGTGGCCGAAGACAAGGTCGAGGAACTCGGCCTCGAACCGATTCTCTGGTTCCACTCGTGGAGCGCGGCGGGCTGCGATCCGAGCCGCATGGG
>JABDNC010000152.1 GCA_013001165.1 Erythrobacter sp. | reverse complement strand
GCAAGCTCGAGCGCTTCGTCCCACTCGATCTCCCTGAACTCGCCCGAGCCCCTCTCGCCGACGCGAAGCAGCGGCTTGGTCAGCTTGGCAGGTGACTTCTGGTGCATGATGCCAGCGCTGCCCTTGGCGCACAGCACACCCTTGTTGACCGGATGGTCGGGATTGCCCTCGATGTAGCGGATGGCACCGTTCTTGAGATGCACCTTGATGCCGCATCGGCAGGCACACATGTAGCAGGTAGAAGTCTTTACCTCGTCGCCGACTTGCGGCGAGAGGCCAACGTCCTCACGGACAGTCTCGAACGGATTTATTCCCATCTCCCTCCGTCGGACGGCGAGCCTCTACAATCCTCGCCACCCCTGCCCTGCTATTACAGGGCAATGACAGCAGGGCAACCAGATCGCTGCAAAGACCCCTCGGCGATTGCGTTATCAACCGACAAGGGGTAATTTGCCGAAGCTCTCAAAACAGGCTTCGGGTTAAGCAGGGGAATACGACTGACCATGGAAATGCCCATGGAGGACATGCAGAAGAACGCTTCGCGTGCGACGGCTTTGTTGAAGTCGATGGCTAATGAGTGGCGCCTGCTGATCCTGTGCCAGCTTTCCCAGAGCGAAATGACGGTCGGCGAGCTGACCGAACTCGTCCCGCTCTCGCAATCCGCCCTCTCGCAGCACTTGTCGGTCCTTCGGCGCGAAAAGCTCGTGAAGACGCGGCGCAGCTCGCAGTTCATCCACTATTCGCTCGACAGCGAAGAGGTGAAGGCCATCATCGGCACGCTCTACGAATTGTTCTGCGCACCTGCCGAGGAAGCCAGCCTGCCGGGCTGCTGAACGGCTTCAGCCTTTGAACATCACCCGGTGGAGCGCCATCCCGGCGATCAGGCTGACGAGAAAAACCACCGCCTGGAGCGGAGCGATCGCGAGGATCGCGAAGCCCGGGCCGGGGCACAGGCCCGCCAGACCCCAACCGATCCCGAACAGCGCCGCGCCCGTCACCAGCTGGGGCGTAAGGTCCGACCGCTCGGGCAAGGCGAAGGCCTGGGCAAATATCGGCTTGGTCATGCGTGGTACGAACCGCCATGCCATGGCCATCACCAGCACGGCACCGCCCATGACGAAGGCCAGCGTCGGGTCCCATGCGCCGAAAATGTCGAGAAACCCGCGAATGCGCGCCGGATCGGTCATTCCGCCAAGCGCGAGACCAGCGCCGAACAGGAGGCCGGACGCGAGCGAGGGCAAGTAAGTCCGCATCATCCGACCGCTCCAATCACAGCAACGGTGGCGATACCGGACGCCATGAAGGTCAGCGTCGCCACGATCGAGCGCTGCGAGAAACGGCTCACGCCGCAAACGCCGTGCCCGCTCGTGCAACCGCTGCCGAGCCGCGCACCGAAGCCGACGAGGACGCCTGCTACTGCAAGCAAGGGCAGCGAAACGAATTCTGGGTTCAGCCCGCCCTTGAGCGTAGCCACCACGGCCGCACCCAGCGGCAGCCCGACGAGGAACAGCCACGCCGAACGCTTGGACATGCCTTGACTGCTCAGGCCGACGGCGCGGCTGGCAATGCCCGACACACCGACAATGCGACCGGCACCGAGCAGCAACAGGGCTCCGGCGAGGCCGATCAATACGCCTCCGGCGAGCCCGTCGACGGGCGATGCGTCTGGAAACCCGGGCAGCATCACAGCGCGTTCACCGGTATCTTGATATAACTCACACCGTTCTCCTCGGGTTCGGGCAGATGGCCGCCGCGCATGTTCACCTGTACGCCCGGCATGATCAGCTTGGGCATGGCGAGGGTGCGGTCACGAGCGGTCCGCATTTCGACGAATTCGTCCTCGCTCGTGCCTTCCTTCACATGGACGTTGCCCTCACGCTGCTGGGCGACGCTGCTTTCCCAGGCGTATTCGTCTCTGCCCGGCGCCTTGTAGTCGTGGCACATGAACAGGCGCGTCTGCGCGGGGAGCGCGAGAAGGCGGCGGGTCGAGCGGAAGAGTACCCGCGCATCACCGCCAGGAAAATCGGCGCGCGCGGTGCCGAAATCGGGCATGAACAGCGTATCGCCGATAAAGGCGGCATTGCCGATTACGATGGCATAGTCGGCGGGCGTGTGGCCGGGGACGTGCAACGCAGTGCCCTCGATCTTTCCGAGCCAGAAAGTCTCGCCATCGGAAAACAGGTGATCGAACTGCGATCCGTCGCGTTCGAAATCACTGCCGGCGTTGAAGAGCTTCCCGAAGACTTCCTGCACCTGCGTGATCTCGCGGCCGATGGCGAGCTTCCCGCCGAGCTTTTCCTGCAGGTAGGGCGCCGCCGAAAGATGGTCGGCATGGGCATGCGTTTCGATCAGCCATTCGACGGTCAGGTCATTCTGACGCACGTGATCGATGATTAGATCGGCCGATTCATGCGAGGTGCGCCCCGAAGCCGCGTCATAATCGAGCACCGAATCGATAATCGCGCACTGATGCGATTCCGGATCGTGCACCACGTAGCTGACCGTGTTCGTTTCCTCGTCGAAGAATGCCTTGATTTCAGGCTGCAACGCCGCGTCGGCAATGGCACGCTCGACCTGCACGGCGGCCGCCTGGATTGCGCTGTCATCATTGTGGGTCATTGGCATCACCTTTATATGCGCAATATCTAATATACCGGCAACGATAGTCAATGCCGGCCTGTCGGAATCCTTTATCACGCGGCTGGCCAAGGGGTCGAACTGCGACTAGGAATCGTGTTCATGGCGTTATTCGATCCTCCGGCTTCCGCGCCAAGCCCTGCGCCAGATGGCGAAACACGCGGGTTGCGGGACGGATTCGGTCGGCACTTCTCCTATTTGCGCATCTCGCTGACCGAGACATGCAATTTCCGCTGCACCTACTGCTTGCCGGACGGGTTCAAGAAGCAGGCGGGATTGGCGCCAGAACTTTCCCGCGACGAAATCCTGCGTGCCGTGCGCGCCTTTGCGCACCTCGGCCTCTGGAAATTCCGCCTCACCGGGGGCGAGCCCACAGTCAGGCCAGAGTTCGGCGAAATACTGGCGGCTATCGCGGACGTCCCCGGCGCCGAACGCGTTGCCCTGACCACCAATGGGTATCGTCTCGCACAAAACGCGAAGGCATGGCGGGCAAGCGGGCTCGACGCGGTCAACGTCAGTATCGACACGCTCGATCCGGCAGGCTTCGCGCGCATCACGGGCCATGACCGCCTCCAAGAGGTGATCGCCGGGATCGATGCCTGTCTCGACGCAGGCTTCGACGCGGTGAAGGTGAATAGCGTCCTGATGAGATCGCTCGGAGCGGGCGATTGGGAGAATATTCTCGCATTCGTGGCCGACCGACCTGTCACGTGGCGGTTCATCGAATTGATGCGCACCAACGACAATGCCGGTTTCCATCGTGGCGAAGCGCTGCCTGGCGAAGTGATCCGATCCCGTCTGCTCGAAGAGGGCTGGCAGGCCCGCACGCGGCAGCCGGGTGCCGGCCCTTCCAACGACTACGTCCACCCGGCAAGGCGTGGATCGATCGGGCTGATCTCGCCTTATGCGTCCGGCTTTTGCAACAGCTGCAATCGCCTTCGCCTGTCCAGCCGCGGCAAGCTGCACCTATGCCTGTTCGGCGACGAGGGGCTCGACCTGCGCGATCTCCTGCAATCCGATGACCAGATCGATGCGCTGGTGGACCGGATCCGCGGGGCCATGCCCGGCAAGATGCGCGCGCACCGCCTGCATGACGGGAACAGCGGGCAGACCCCGCATCTCGCCTCGATCGGGGGCTGACAGCACGCATGCTCGATTTCGATGCCGCCATCGCGAAGCTGGAAGCAGCGGTGCAACCCTTGCCAACTGAAGAGGTGCCGTTGGGGGACGCTGCCGCCCGCTTCCTCGCGCAGGACCTGTGTGCTCGCGGCGATGCACCGGCGAGGGCGATCTCCGCAATGGACGGCTATGCGGTGGCAGAACGCGCCACGCGCCCGGGTAAATGGCTGACCGTCGCACACGAGATCAAGGCGGGGACAGCAGATCCCGGAGCTCTATCGACCGGCGAAGTGGCAAGGATTTTCACCGGCGCTCCGCTCCCTGAAGGCGCCGATTGCGTCATCATGCAGGAATATGCCGAGCGCGATGGCGCCAAGGTTCACTTTTCCGAAGGCTACGGCCCGGCCCGCCATGTCCGCGAGGCAGGGAGCGATTTTCGCGCGGGTGACACCCTCCTGAAGCGCGGAAACCGCCTGACGCCGCGCGCCATGGTCTCGGCCGCCGCAGCCGATGTCGCGGCAGTCGAGGTTTTTGCCCGCCCGCGCATCGCCATCATAGCGACCGGCGACGAACTCGCCCCTCCCGGCAGCGCTTTCGAGACGCCGGGTGCATTGCCGGAATCGGCCAGTTTCGGGGTCGCCGCAATGGCCGAAGAGATGGGGGCGCAGATCGTTTCCCGCTCGCGTGGCGGCGACGAACTGGATGAATTGACCGGGCTGGCGGGACGGGCCCTCGACGAGGCGGATTGCGTGGTGGTCACCGGCGGCGCCTCGGTCGGCGACCATGATCTAGCCCGCCCCATGTTCGGCGAAGCCGGCCTTGACCTCGTTTTTTCAAGGATCGCGATCAAACCGGGAAAGCCCGTATGGCTGGGCACATCGCTTGGCAAGATGGTCATCGGATTGCCGGGCAATCCGACCTCGGCGATGGTGACCGCGCGCCTTTTCCTGAGGCCGCTGCTGGCCGCCATGCAAGGTGGCTCGGTTGCCGGGCAGATCCAGTTCCTGTCGATGCCGCTGGCCGCCGCCCTGCCGCCGACCGGTTCGCGCGAGACCTTCATCCGCGCGCGGGCCACTGCGAACGGGCTGGTGCCGCGCGGTAATCAGGAGAGCGGGTCGCAAGCACCGTTGGCCGAGGCGGACTGGCTCATCCGGAGGCCTGCAGGCACTCCCGCGTGCGAAGCAGGCAGCACGGTGCAGGCTCTCGATTTCTAACCGGCACCGGGGCGCTAGCCGAGAATACCCGGCAGTTTCAGCGCCTTCTCGCGCGCGCAATCCGCAGCCTCGTCATAGCCCGCATCGGCATGGCGCATGACGCCGGTCGCCGGGTCGTTCCACAGCACGCGCTCGAGCCTGCGCGCAGCATCCTCCGTCCCGTCGGCGACGATCACCATGCCCGCATGCTGCGAGAAGCCCATGCCGACGCCGCCGCCGTGATGCAGGCTGACCCAAGTCGCGCCGCTGGCGGTGTTGAGGAGAGCGTTCAATAGCGGCCAGTCGCTGACCGCGTCCGAACCATCCTTCATCGCCTCGGTCTCGCGATTGGGGCTGGC
>JABDNC010000140.1 GCA_013001165.1 Erythrobacter sp. | reverse complement strand
GAGCAAGTGCTCAACGCCATGGGCAAGGCGGTGATCCACGCTGGTGACGCAGGTGCGGGCCAGACGGCCAAGATCTGCAATAACATGCTGCTCGCCATCACCATGATCGGCACGACCGAGGCGATGAAGATGGCCGAGAAGCTCGGCCTCGAGCCGCAGAAATTCTACGAGATCAGCTCGCAATCCTCCGGCTATTGCTGGCCGCTCAACGCCTATACGCCGATGCCCGGCGTCGGCGTCGAAAGCCCGGCGGACAATGACTACAAGGGCGGCTTTGCCACCGCGCTGATGCTCAAGGACCTGCGTCTTGCGATGGAAGCGGCGGGCAGCGTCGATGCCGAGACCGCACTCGGCAAGCATGCCACCGAGATCTACGAGGCTTTCGCCGAAGAACACGGCGGCCTCGACTTTTCGGCTGTGATCAAGACCCTCTGAGTTCGGCGAGCACCGCTGCTAGCCAGTCGCGCGGGGCCTTGCGCCGTCCGATGTCGGCAACGAATTCCTGTCCGCGTGCGACGCTCCTGAGCCGGCCGCCGCGCAGCCAGCGATCCGCGCGGTCGTGGTAGGATAGCCCGCCTTTCTTCAGCCATTCGGGCCGCTCCCATAGCGAGGGCGGGCCTCCCGGAACTGTAAGGCGCAGCGTTTCGCTCGCCCGCGGCGCAGTGCTGCCCGGACCAACATAGATGCAGTCGTTGGATCCGTGCATTTCAAGCGCATGCGGATGGCGATGAGCCGCCAGTTCTGCGCGCTCGGCATCGTCGCAGTCCGCAAGATGGACCATGCGCTCAATCTGCATCCAGCCGAAGATGCGGTGGTGGGGCTCGCCGGTCATCTCCTCGCGAAAGAGCCCGAAGAACAGAAACATGTCGCCCTCGCGAACGCCCTGATTTGCGAGATGAGTCTGCGCCGCTCCAACCTGTCCGAACAGACAGGTGCCATGGTCGAGGAACATCGGGTCGTGATGGCAGAAATCGCCAGCGCCCAGCTTGCCACGACTGGAGAGCGATGCATGCTTGCCCAGCCCAAGCTCGCCATAGGTTGTGCGCGAAGCGGTGCCTGCCGGGATCGGCAGGCTCAGCGGCCTACCGTCAATGATGGGCGACGGCCCGCCGCCCGCTGCGCTATCGAAGCCCTTGCGGCTGAAGATGATCCTCATGGCCGCAGGCGGGCGATCAACGTCCGCCCTGCTCGCTCATCGTCGGCTCGCCAGCGGGAGGATTGGGCTCTTCCCAGGCGAGGATCGGCTTGCGCGCAGCCAGCGTTTCGTCGAGACGGCGGCGCGGCGCATAATGCGGCGCAGTCTTGAGCGTCTCGTCGCCCGCCTTGGCGCGCTCGGCGACGCTGCGCAGCGCCATGATGAACTGGTCCAGCGCAGCCTTGCTCTCGGTCTCGGTCGGCTCGACCAGCATCGCGCCATGCACCACCAGCGGGAAATACATGGTCATCGGGTGGTAGCCCTCGTCGATCAGCCCCTTGGCAAGATCGAGCGTCGAGATGTCCTCGGCAAAGCCCTTATCGCTGAACAGCGCCTCGTGCATGCACGGCCCGCTGTGACCGAAGGGCGCGTCGAGCACGTCCTCGAGGCTGCGCAGCAGGTAGTTGGCGTTGAGCACGGCGTCCTCGGCAACCTGGCGCAGTCCATCAGCACCGTGGCTGAGGATGTAGGACAGCGCGCGGGTGAACATGCCCATCTGACCGTGGAAGGCGGTCATGCGGCCGAAGCTCTGCATCCTGCCGTCGAAGTGCTTTTCGGAGAACGCATCGGCGTCCTCTTCCTCGATCAGGTGGACCACGCCGTCCTTGGTGCGGGCGGTGTACGGCAGCGGGCCAAAGGGCGCGAGCGCCTCCGACAGGACCACCGGACCCGAGCCCGGACCGCCACCGCCGTGCGGGGTGGAGAAGGTCTTGTGCAGGTTGATGTGCATTGCGTCGACGCCGAGGTCGCCGGGGCGGACCTTGCCGACGATGGCGTTGAAGTTCGCGCCGTCGCAATAGACGAAACCGCCTGCCTCGTGGACCGCGTCGGAGATTTCCTTGAGGTCGCGCTCGAACAGGCCAAGCGTCGAGGGGTTGGTGATCATCACGCCCGCGACATCGGGGCCAAGACGGCTCTTGAGCGCATCGAGATCGACGCGTCCGTCCGAATTGGCGGGGATGTCCTCGATCTTGTAGCCCGCGAAAGCTGCCGTGGCGGGGTTAGTGCCATGCGCGCTTTCGGGAACGAGGATGACCTCGCGTGCATCGCCGCGCGCTTCGAGGGCTGCGCGAATGCAGAGGATGCCGCAAAGTTCGCCATGAGCGCCCGCCTTGGGGCTCATCGCGACGCCGTGCATGCCGGTCAGGTCGATCAGCCAGTGCGCCAGTTCGTTCATTACCTCCAGCGCACCGCGCACGGTGTCGACCGGCTGCAGCGGGTGCACGTCAGCGAAGCCGGGCATGCGCGCAACTTTCTCGTTCAGGCGCGGATTGTGCTTCATCGTGCACGAACCGAGCGGGAAGAAGCCGAGATCGATGCCGTAATTCTGGCGGCTGAGACGCGTGTAATGACGCACCGTTTCCGGTTCGGACAGGCCGGGCAAACCGATCTTCTCGCTGCGATCGAGCCCGCCGAGGCGGTTCGCGCCGCCGGTCGGTTCGGGCAGGTCGACGCCGGTCGTCTCGGTATTGCCGATCTCGAAGATTAGCGCTTCCTCGAGCATCAGCGCGCGGTTGCCGGTGACCGTATCGGGGCCAGCCATCGCGTTGTGATCCTGCACGGGGGTGCCGGGCTTCCAGCCGGATGCGTTGGGCGCGTTCATGACAGCACCTCCTTCAGCGCGGAAACAAGCGTTTCGATGTCCTCCTCGGTCGAGGTCTCGGTGACCGCAACGATGAGGCCATCAGACAGCTCTTCGTGTTCGGGGAACAGGCGCCCGAGCGAGACGCCTGCCAGAATGTTGTCCTTGGCGAGCTTGCGGACCACGGCGCGCGCATCGGTACCGAGCTGGATCGTGAACTCGTTGAAGAAAGCATCGTTGAGCACGCTCACGCCCGGCACTTCGGCGAGCTTGTCGGCCGCGACGCAGGCAAGGCGGTGGTTCTCCATTGCCAGATGGCGCAGGCCCTTTTCGCCAAGCAACGTCATGTGGACGCTGAAGGCGAGCGCGCACAGGCCCGAGTTGGTGCAAATGTTCGACGTCGCCTTCTCGCGGCGGATATGCTGCTCGCGGGTCGAAAGCGTCAGCACGTAGCCGCGCTTGCCCTCGGCATCCTGCGTTTCACCACACAAGCGCCCAGGCATCATGCGGACATGCTTGGGATCGCGCACGGCGAAGAGACCGAGGTACGGCCCGCCGAACTGCAGGCCGACCCCGATCGACTGGCCTTCGCCCACGACGATATCCGCGCCCATTTCGCCGGGCGACTTGATCGCCCCTAGGGCCACCGGCTCGGTGTTGACGACGATCAGCAATGCGCCCTTCTCGTGCGCGGCATCGGCGACCGGCTGGAGGTCGTTCACGCGACCTAGGATGTCGGGATATTGCACGACGACGCAGCTGGTGTTGTCGTCGATCCGCGAGATCAGCCCATCGGTGTCAGGCGATGCCTGCATGGCAGGCTTGGCGTGGGCGATTTCGTCATCGGTGAACTTCGCCATGGTCTTCACGACCTCGGCGTAATGCGGATGGAGCGCACCCGAGAGCACGACCTTGCGCTTCTTGCCGCGTGCAATGCGGCTCGCCATCGCCACCGCTTCCCAGCAAGCGGTCGAGCCGTCATACATGCTCGCATTGGCCACTGCGCAGCCATAAAGATGCGCGACCTGGCTCTGAAACTCGAACAGCATCTGCAGCGTGCCCTGCGCGATTTCCGGCTGGTAGGGCGTGTAGGCGGTCAGGAACTCGCCGCGCTGGATGATGTGATCGACGCTCGCCGGGACATGGTGCTTGTAGGCGCCCGCACCGAGGAAGAAGGCCGCGTCCGAAGCTGCAAGGTTTTTCTTCGACAGCCGGCGCATGTGCTTTTCGACCGCCATTTCGCTTGCGTGCATCGGCAGGCCGTGGATCGGCCCGTCGAGCCGCGCCTCTTCGGGCACATCGACGAACAGCGCATCGACGTCAGGCGCGCCGATCTTTTCGAGCATCGCCGAACGGTCGGCATCGGTAAGCGGCAAGTAACGCATCAAATTCCTCGTCAGTCCTCGAGGGAGTTCAGGTCAAAGCCCGTCGCAGAAGCTCTTGTAGGCCTTGTCGTCCATCAGCCCGTCCATTTCGGACTTGTCGGACACGGTCATCTTGAAGAACCAGCCGTCTTCCTCGGGCGAGGAGTTGACCAGTGCGGGGTCGTCTTCGAGGCCGTCGTTCACTTCGACCACCTCGCCCGAAAGCGGGGCGTAGACGTCGCTCGCCGCCTTGACGCTTTCGACCACGGCGGCGTCCTTGCCCTTTTCGACCATGGTGCCGACTTCGGGCAGTTCGACGAAGACGATGTCGCCAAGCTGGCCTTGTGCGAAATCGGTGATGCCGACCGTCGCAGTGTCGCCTTCAAGGTCGATCCATTCGTGTTCATCGGTGAAATAACGGGCCATCAGGTCACTTCCCTCTGTAGTAGCGGTTGGGGACGAAGGGCATGGGTGCGACCTTCGCGGGCAGTCTCTTCTTACGAACCTCGACTTCGAGATCGGTTCCCTCTTCGCTCAGATCCGTGTCGATGTAAGCCATTGCAATCGGGCGCTCGAGCGTGGGCGAGAAGCCGCCGCTGGTGACGCGGCCGACCTGTTTGTCGCCCGAATAGACGAGCGCACCTTCGCGGGCGGGCATGCGGCCTTCGATGTCGAGACCGACGCGTTTCTGTTTCGGCCCATCGGCGAGCACCTTGGCGACCGCCTCATGCCCCATCCAGCCACCTTCCTCACGGCGCTTCTTGGTGAGCGCAAAGAGGAGGTCGGCGGAGACCGGATCGGTCTCCTCGGTAATGTCGTGTCCGTAGAGCGGCAGGCCCGCTTCGAGGCGAAGGCTGTCGCGCGCGCCAAGCCCGATGGGGCGCACTTCGATTTCGGCGCAAAGCCGGTCGGCAAGGCTCTCGGCGAACTGGGCCGGGACCGAAATCTCGAAACCGTCTTCGCCGGTATAGCCCGAGCGGGTGATGCGCAGCGGCCATTCGCCGAAATCGTGGACGACCGAGTCCATGAAGACCATGTCGTCGATCACGTTGCGCATCACGCGGTTCAATGCGGTCGCGGCATTCGGCCCCTGCAGGGCAAGAAGCGCGTGCTCGTCCATGTGAGTGAGCGTCACATCGTCATCGAGATGTTCTCGCAGGTGGCCGATATCATCCCACTTCATTGCGCCGTTGACGACGAGGTAATAGGCAGGCTCGCCCCAGTGACCTTCGGTTCCGGCTTCCTCGTCCGCTTCGATCCAGGGGGTGGCATTGGTGACCATGAGGTCGTCGAGGATGCCGCCGTCCTCTGCCATCAGCAGTGAATAGCGCGTGCGGCCGGGTTTGAGCGAGGCGATCGCGCCGGGCAGGAGCTTTTCGAGTTCCTCGGCTGCCTTTTCGCCAGTTACCATCAGCTGGCCCATGTGGCTGACGTCGAACAGGCCCGCCTGTTCGCGAGTCCAGTTGTGTTCGGCAACGATGCCTTCGTACTGGATCGGCATTTCATAGCCTGCGAAGGGCACCATGCGCGCGCCCTTGCCGCGATGCCAGCTATCCAGCGGCAGCGTCTGAACTTCTTCGATGGTTTCGTTTTCTTCGCTCAAGTCCCGTCCTTCAAAAGCATGGGAGCGCCCGTCATCGGGACGCCAAACCAACCCATGCCCCCTCTGTCGGGAAACCTGAGAGACTGACGCGCAGATGAGCGCGCTTACCCCTTCGGTGGCCACGCGCATGAAGCGGCGACGCTTTCCAGAGTGTCGATGGTGCGCACGGTCCGTGTGCCTGAGAGTTTCCGGGGCGGTTGCTCCTTCGGCGTCAGGCGGCAGTCACCGCCTGAACTCTCCCGTGCGCGCCTGCTACAGAATCGCTTCCGCAGCCGACGGATATGCCCTGCGCGATTAGCCCTGCGCGGTCAATCCAGATTGGGCCGCAGCCAGCGCTCGGCAGTGGCGATATCCACACCGCGCCGAGCCGCGTAGTCCTCCAGCTGGTCGCGGCCAATGCGGGCAACACCGAAATATTCGGCTTCCGGATGGCCGAAATAGAACCCGCTGACGGCGGCCGTGGGGTACATCGCGAAGTTCTCGGTCAATTCGAGGCCGACGCTTTTCGGTGCATCGAGCAAGTCGAACAGGATCGGTTTCAGGCTGTGATCTGGGCAAGCCGGGTAGCCCGGAGCCGGGCGGATACCGCGGTATTCCTCCTTGATCAGCGCCTCGTTGGTGAGCTGTTCCTGCGGCGCATAACCCCACAGATCGGTGCGCACATGCTGGTGCAACGCTTCCGCAAAGGCCTCGGCAAAGCGGTCGGCCAGGGCTTTCAGGAGGATGTCGGAGTAGTCGTCCTTGTCCTCGAGGAAGCGCTTCGAGTGCTCCTCGATCCCGTGGATGCCCACGGCGAATCCGCCGATCCAGTCGCCTGCCGGGTCGATGAAGTCCGCAAGGCACATGTTCGCGCGGTCGCGGCTCTTCTTCACCTGCTGGCGCAGGAAAGAGAGAACGGTGTGCGCCTCACCGCCATTGCCGTGGATGGTGACATCGTCGCCGTCGCGTGCGCAGGGCCAGAAACCGGCGACGCCCTTGGCGGTCAACCACTTGTTCGTAATTATCCGGTCTAGCATCGCATCGGCATCGGCTTTCAGCTGCTGCGCGGTTTCGCCCACCACCTCGTCGTCGAGGATCTTGGGATAGGTGCCGTGCAGTTCCCAAGCGCGGAAGAAAGGCGTCCAGTCGATGTAGTCGCGGAGGTCGGCGAGTGACCAGTCGTCGAAGACATGGATGCCGGGCTTCAATGGCGGTGCCGCCTTGTCCGAAAGATAGGCGTCGAAGAAGTTCGCCCGCGCCTCGTCGATGCTGAGCAGAACGCTCTGCGACCTGCCCTCGCGGGCTTCGCGCACCTTCACATATTCACCCGCGGTGTCGGAGACGAATTCGTCGCGCTGCGTGTCCGACAGGAGGCGGCTGGCAACACCCACCGCGCGGCTCGCGTCGAGCACATGGATGACCGGGCCTTCATAGGCCGGGTCGATGCGCAGCGCGGTGTGGACCTTGCTGGTGGTAGCGCCGCCAATCAGCAGAGGCATGGTCATGCCGGCCGTCTGCATTTCCTCGGCGACGGTTACCATCTCGTCGAGCGAGGGGGTAATGAGGCCGGAAAGGCCGATCATGTCCGCCTTTTCCTCACGCGCCGTCTCGAGGATCTTGGACCAGGGCACCATCACGCCGAGGTCGATCACATCATAGCCATTGCACTGCAAGACCACGCCAACGATGTTCTTGCCGATATCGTGGACGTCGCCCTTCACGGTCGCCATCACGATCTTGCCCTTGGCCTTGCGCTGGCTTTCGGGAAGCAGGTCTTTCTCCGCTTCGAT
>JABDNC010000100.1 GCA_013001165.1 Erythrobacter sp. | reverse complement strand
GACGAAGGACCTGCCTTCGATCATCTTCCAACAGATTGAACACTTCTTTACCCACTACAAGGACCTCGAGGCCGAGAAGTGGGTACGCATCGGCAATTGGGGCGATGCTGAAGAGGCCAAGAACATCGTGCTGGAATGCATCGAGCGCTACGAGAACAGCAAGAAGTAAGACGAAGGGGCGCCACGAAGCGCCCCTTTTTGCGCAGCGCCTATTCGACCGGACGCGAGGAATCGAGCAGGTCCTTGTCCTGCTCTCCTCCGCTCTCGCGGCGCTCCCGATCCACCATGTCGGCGATCTCATTGACCGGCCGTACGTCCTCGTCGGTTTCTGTAACGGTAATCTGCTGGACGGACTTTTTCGCCGGCGACTTTGCGTCCTGAGCGGAGGTCGCGGCCCCTCCTTGCTGGAAAGGAACGCTGGCACTGCGCGGATCGAAGCGCAGGCGGTAGATCGGTTCGGGCAGTCCGAAGCCTGCGTCTTCGAGCGCTTCCTTCACGGCGGGGATCGCCTGGCTCTGCGCTTTCCACCAGTCGGTCTTTTCCTGGTCGATCCAGCCGAGGAAGCGGATCACGACATTGGAATCTCCCACTTCCATGATCCGCGCTTCTGGTGCCGGATCGTCGAGGACGAAGTCGAGGCCCGCCAAGGTATCGCGTCCTAACTGACGGGCGGCACGTGCATCGTCATCGGCATCGACGCCCAGGTCGAACTCGAAGCGGCGCTGCGGATTGCGCGTATAATTCGTGATGACTGCGCGGAAGACCTGCCCATTGGGAATGCGCAGGTGATTCCCGTCGAGTGTCATCAGCACGGTTGCCCTGCTCGTCAGGCGAATGACGCGGCCTTCCAGATCGTCGATCTTCACCCAGTCGTTTGCGCGGAAAGGCTGGCGCAGGCTGAGCATGAGCGATGCCAGATAGTTCTCGATCGTCTCGCGTAAGGCGAAGCCCAGAGCGAGGCCGATAACACCCGCACCACCAAGCACCGCGCCCAGCAATGCCCCTGCCCCGAGGATATCGAGCGCGACGACAAGACCGCCGACGACGAAGATGAAGCGGATTGCACTGGCAATCAGCTCGGCAAGGAAGCTGTTGGGTGCAAGCCGGTGCCACAGCGCGCCGAGCCCGGCGATCAGGTAGCCGATCACGGAAATCACCGCCCAAACGAGCAATGCCAGCCCGATGAGGGGAAGCATGTCGACGAAGCCCGACCATTTATCGGCAAGATCGGCGATGCCGGTACCCTCGGCACTGATCGACACGTCGCGCTCGAGGCTGTTTTCGACCGTGACTACACCCGAAACGCGCGAGGCAATGGCTTCGGCGCGGGCGATGTCTTCCTGTTTGGGAACGACGCCGGACAGGGACACGACACCCTGGCTGACCTCGACCGAGACGTTCGCGAACGCAGGCAGTTCGGCGAAGATTCCTTCGATGCGCTCGGTAATCCGGTCGTCCGCCCCGGCATCCAACGTATCGTCGATTTGCGGACCGGCAGCTTCGACTTCAGCGGGCGCTTCTGTGGCGGGCGCCGTAGGCAAGAGCGCTGCCGCAGGAGCGGCCATCAGGAGGGCGAAGGCTGCAAGCAGTCGCTTCATCCGCCGGCCACCGTCATGCCGTCGATACGCAAGGTCGGGACATTGACCGAGCGGTACATCTCGAGATCGTTCGCGGGGGTGAGGCCCCGGAACATGCTGGCCAGATGGCCGGCAATGGTGATTTCGGAAACGGCACCGGCAAACTCGCCATTCCGGATACGGAAGCCGGTCGCACCGCGGCTGTAGTCGCCTGTCACCATGTTCACACCCTGCCCGTAAAGGCCCGTTACGTAGAGGCCGTCCTCGATATCCGCCATTAGCTCTTCCGGCGACACGCTCCCTGCCTCGAGATGGACGTTGGACGCGCTCACCCCTGGCGAACCGCCCGAAGCGCGTGCGGCATGCCCGGTCAGGCCGAGGCCGAGCTGGTCGGCGGAAGCGACATTGGTGAGCCAGCCGGTGAGTCGTCCCCTGTCTATGATCGCGCGGGAGGTGCAGGCCACGCCTTCACCGTCGAAGGGACGCGAACGGACACCGCGCTTGCGCAGCGGTTCCTCGAGGATCCGGATCGAGGGGTCGAACAGTTCGTCCTCTTCACGCCCCAACAGGAAGGTCGACTTGCGCGCGACAGCAGGCGCTCCGATCGCCCCGAGCAGATGTCCGACAAGCCCGCCGCCGATGCGCGGGTCGAAAACAACCGGGTATTTTCCGCTCGGCATCGAGCCCGCATTGAGCCGCGCGACGGCACGCCGCCCCGCCTCTTCACCGATCTCGGCCTCGAGGTCCTTGTAGTGGGTAAAGAAGTGTTCGATCTGCTGGAAGATGATCGAAGGCAGGTCCTTCGTCTGTCCGACGTCGGAATAATAGGGGAACGTCGTGTCGACGGGAACGCAGATAAGCTTCTCGTCGCCGCCATGCTCGTCTTCTAGGTTGAGCACGCCGATCGGACGCGCTCGCACCACGCAGCCCGGGATGAAGGGCGAGCGCGAGATCACCAGAGCGTCGAGCGGGTCGCCATCGTCCGACAGCGTATGCGGTACAAACCCATAGTTCGCCGGATAGCGCATCGGGGTGTGCAGGATGCGGTCGACGAAAAGCGCGCCCGATTCCTTGTCGAATTCATACTTCACCGGCTCGCCGCCGGTGGGAACTTCGATGATGACGTTAAGGCTTTCGGGCGGATTGTCGCCCACGGGGATCATGTCGATGCGCATTGCGGCTCTCTAGCTAGCTTGAATATTCTCAGTCCCCCTCCCCAGAAAGACTTCGCGGCGCCCACTAGCGAAAGGGGGAGGATTGCGGAAGGGGGCAGTTGCCACTAATCGCGCACTCCATGCCAAAGACACCGCAAGCCATCCGTGGCACACAGGACATCTTCGGGCCCGATGCCGAAGCCTTCGCCTTCGTCATCGAGACCTTCGAGCGCGTGCGCAAGCTCTACCGCTTCCGCCGGGCCGAGATGCCGGTCTTCGAGAAGACCGAAGTGTTCGCCCGTTCTATCGGCGAGACGACCGACATCGTTTCGAAGGAAATGTATTCCTTCGAGGACCGCGGCGGCGAATCGCTGACCCTGCGCCCGGAATTCACTGCCGGGATCGCGCGCGCGTACCTTTCGAACGGATGGCAACAGCATGCGCCGGTCAAGCTTGCGACACATGGCCCGCTGTTCCGCTATGAGCGCCCCCAGAAGGGCCGCTATCGCCAGTTCCACCAGATCGACGCTGAAATCATCGGTGCCGCCGAACCGCAGGCCGATGTGGAACTGCTGGCCATGGCCGACCAGCTCCTGAAGGAACTCGGCGTCGAAGGCGTGACGCTGCACCTCAACACGCTAGGCGACGGCGACAGCCGCGAAGCATGGCGCGCTGCGCTGGTCGAGCACTTCCGTGCGGTGAAGGACGAATTGTCCGAGGATTCGCAGGAGCGGCTCGAGAAGAACCCGCTTCGCATTCTCGACAGCAAAGACCGCCGCGACCAGCGCTTCGTCGCCGATGCGCCGAAGATCGACCAGTTCCTTTCGGACGATGCGCGTGCGTTCTTCGACGCGGTAACCAGCGGCCTCGATGCGGCGGGCGTGAAGTGGCAGCGGGCTGAAAGCCTCGTGCGCGGTCTCGATTATTATCGCCACACTGCCTTTGAATTCATTCCCGACGAGGGCAGCGAGGCGGCGAGCAAGCTCGGTAGCCAGAGCACCATCCTCGGCGGCGGCCGCTATGACGGGCTCATGGAAAGCCTCGGCGGGGCGGCGACGCCTGCGGTTGGCTGGGCGGCAGGGATCGAGCGCCTGGCCATGCTGGTCGGCGACAAGAGCGAACCCAAGGCCGACGTGATCGTCGTCGTCGAGAATGACGAGCTTGTCGACCGCGCGATTGCCGCGATCGGCAAGATCCGCGCCGCCGGGCACTCTGCTGAACTGATGGCTTCGGGCAGCCCTCGCAAACGGTTCGACAAGGCGGTGAAAGCGGGCGCAGAGAAGATCGTCGCCTTCGATATCCGCGACGGAACCGAGCACGTGCGCATCAAGGCGGACGACCATGCGCGCGGTTCCATCGAGCAGCTTCTGGGCTGATCATGCAGGTTCCCGCAGAACGCCTCGACCAGATCGCCCATCGCTTCGCCGAACTCGAAGCGCGTATGGCTTCGGGTACGCTCGAGGGCGACGAGTTCGTCAAGGCGAGCCGCGACTATGCGGAGCTGGAACCGGTGGCAAAGGTCGCTGCCGAGGTGAAGGCTTCCCGCGAGGAGATCGCGAGCCTCGAGGAGATGCTGGCCGATCCGGAAATGAAGGCCATGGCTGAGGAAGAGCTGGCCGGACTGCGCAAGCGGCTTCCCGAAGCCGAACGCCAGCTTGCCATCGCCATGCTCCCTCGTGACAGCGCGGACAACAAGCCCGCCATGCTCGAAATCCGTGCCGGAACCGGCGGCGACGAGGCGGCGCTTTTCGCCGGCGATCTTTATCGCATGTACGAGCGCTACGCCGCAGAGCAGGGCTGGAAGGTCGAGCCGGTCAGCATGAACGCCAGCGAAGTAGGCGGCTTCAAGGAAATCGTCGCGAACGTCACCGGCACCGGCGTGTTCGCCAAGCTGAAATTCGAAAGCGGTGTCCACCGTGTCCAGCGTGTGCCCGAAACCGAAAGCGGTGGCCGTATCCACACCTCGGCAGCCACGGTTGCGGTCCTTCCGCAGCCCGACGAGGTGGATATCGACATCGCGCCGGGCGACCTCAAGATCGACACCTATCGCGCCAGCGGTGCGGGCGGGCAGCACGTCAACACCACCGACAGCGCCGTACGCATCACGCACGAGCCCAGCGGTCTCGTGGTGACCTGCCAGGACGAGCGCAGCCAGCAGAAGAACCGCGTAAAAGCGATGCAGGTCCTCCGCGCCCGCCTCTACGAGAAAATGCGTGATGAAGCGCAGGGCGCCGAGGCAGAAGCGCGCAAGGCCATGGTCGGCAGCGGAGACCGGTCCGAGCGCATCCGCACCTATAATTTCCCGCAAGGCCGCGTGACCGACCATCGGATCGGCCTCACTCTGCACAAGCTGCCCGAGATCATCGCCGGGCCGGGCCTAGGCGAAATGGTCGACGCGCTGATTGCAGAGGACGAGGCAAAGCGGCTCGCCGCGCTCAATGACTAAGGCCACCACATCGACTGTCGGTGATGCAATCCGTGCGGCTGCCGGCCGGCTCGAAGTAACCAGTCCGACCGCGAGGCTCGACGCGGAATTGCTGATGGCAAATGCGCTCGGCATGACGCGCTCCGACATGCTGGTCCGTTCAATGCGCGACGATGCGCCGGAAGGCTTCGCCGCGCTGGTTGACCGCCGCGCCAACTGCGAGCCGGTGGCCCATATTCTCGGCCACCAGGAGTTCTACGGGTGTGAATTCCTCGTCACCGCCGATACGCTGATCCCGCGCGGGGATAGCGAACTGCTCGTTGTGTGCGCTCTCGAGATGAAGCCTTCTCCTTCCCGCGTGCTCGACCTCGGCACCGGAACGGGCGCGCTCTTGCTGAGCGTGCTCGCGGAGACATCGGCGAAGGGCGTCGGGACAGACCGGTCTGCAGCTGCACTCGCAGTGGCGCATGACAATGCCGACCGGCTCGGCGTCGAGGAGCGTGCACGCTTCTTCCTGCTCGATTGGCACAAGGAGGGCTGGGCGGACGAATTGGGCCGGTTCGACCTTATCCTGTGCAACCCGCCATATGTAGAAGAAGCCGCCACGCTAGAACCCGACGTGCGTGGATTTGAACCGCCTGGAGCACTGTTCGCCGGCCCCGAAGGCCTCGACGATTACCGCATAATCATTCCCCAGCTACGAAATTTGCTGACCGATGGCGGCAGCGCGATTCTCGAGATCGGACACGAACAATCGGCAAGCGTAAGCGAAATTGCGCACGCTGCGGGGTTCGTCGTCGAACTGCGCCGCGACCTTGCTGATAGGCCGCGCGCCCTGATTTTGACATAAGGGGGTTGGCAAAGCCGATTCGAGGCTTTAACTCTGGCCACAGGCCAGTGGTGTGCGGGTATTTCCCACCCACCGGTTCCAAGCTCCGACATGGCAGTTCTGGTGCAAGGCTTCGGGCCTTGCATACCGTGCACAAACAGGAGCGCACATGTTGCGAGAGGGCGCAGCATGTTCGATGGATTACGCGGCCAGAGGCGAACCGAGGGTTCGCGCCGCGCCATGAAAAGGACGAGTATTCCTTGAACAACAATCGTAACAACCGTCGTCGCGGTCGCAACACCAACCGCAATCAGGGCGGCGGCAATTCGGCAAACCGGATCGATAGCCGGGCACGCGGTAACGCGCCCCAGCTGCTCGACAAGTATAAGAAGCTTGCGCAGGACGCCCAGCACAACGGCGACCGCGTGCAGGCCGAATACTACCTGCAGTTTGCCGATCATTATTTCCGCGTCATCGCCGACAACAAGGCGCGCCAGGAAGAGGCGAAGGCCAAGCGCAACGACGACCGCGGCAACAACCAGTCCGACGATGACGACGATTCCGACGACGATGGCGATGATCGCCGCAAGAATCGTCGTCCGCGCTCGCGCCGCGATGACGATCAGGGCCAGAAGAACGAAGGCCGCTCTCGCAAGCAGCGCGGCAATGGCTCCGATGACGAAAGCAGCGATTTCGAGCCTTCGGAGAACCCCTTCACCCGCAAGGACGACGATGACGAGGCCGCTCCGAAAAAGCGCCGCGCTCCGCGCAAGGCCAGAAAGGTCGAGGAGGGCGGGCCTGCCAACGAGGGCGAAATCGACGTCGCAGCCCTGCCGCCGGCTATCGGCGCGGACGACGACAAGCCGGCTCCGCGCCGCCGTCGTCGCAAGGAAGGCGAAGACGAGGATGTAAGCGCGGTCGGTTGATCGCGCTTCACCCGCCGCTTTCCCTTGCCAATATCGTAGGCGGCCCTAACAGGCGGAGGCGATGGATCGTATCTCCGCATTCTCGTTGCGGCATCCGTATTGGACGGCGCTGCTGCTCGGCCTCGTATCGGCCACGGGTTTCCAGCCCCTGCATCTCTGGCCGCTGGCTCTTGCCGCGATTTCCGCGCTCGTCTGGCTGTTGTCGAAGCAGAAGGGCAAGGGCAGCGCGTTTCTCGTCGGCTGGCTGTTCGGCGTCGCGCATTTCACGCTGACCAACAACTGGAT
>JABDNC010000073.1 GCA_013001165.1 Erythrobacter sp. | reverse complement strand
CATCTGGCTCGACGGGCCGCGTAATGCCTTTGCCGACCTTTCCGCTGCATGGGACCCGGACCGGATGGATGCGCTGCTGCTGGTCGTGACCCACGCCCGCGCGCGCAATTTCGACGGGACGGGCGATTTCTACATGGATGGGGCTGGGCGGCTCAGCCGCAAGAAGCCCGACCGGATCGCGCCTTTCATCTACACCGGTATCCAGCTGGTCTCGCACCGCCTGCTGCGCGATGCGCCCGAAGGAAAATTCTCGACTAACATTCTGTGGGATCGCGCGATCGAGGAAGATCGCCTGTTTGGCGTCGCCTTCACCGGCATGTGGTACGAAGTTGGTACGCCGCAGCATATCAAGCCGACCGAGGAGGCGTTGACGGGTGGCTGAAGAAGGCAGGGTCGCAAGCCAGCCGAAGGTCTATTCCATCGCTGCCCATCGCGGGTTCGCCGATGCCCTAGTAGCGGGACTGGTGCCGCGTTATTCCGATTCCGAGCTGGGCCTTTCGAAGCTCACGCTGCTGCTTCCGAGTTCGCGTGCGCGCCGGACCGTATCGGAAGCCTTCATTCGCCATGCGGGGGAGGAGGGGCGCAGCGGATTGCTGATGCCGCGCATGGCTGTGGTGGGCGATCTCGATCTCGACGAGGCACTCGGGCCGTTGCTCGATCCGCTCGGAACAAGTGACATCCCGCCTGCCATTGACCCGCAGCGCCGGATGTTCGCGCTTGCCAGGCTGATTGCCGACGAGATGGGTGACGAGGCACCCAAGGGGGGGACGCTGTTGCGGTTGGCGCGCGAAACCGGGGCAACGATGGACCGCTTGCTGGTCGAAGATGTAGGGCCGGAGAAACTGGTCGACGAGAAGGTCGTCGGCATCTTTCCCGACCTGTCCGAACACTGGCAGAACTCGATCAGGCTTTTCGCCAATGTGCAGTCACGCTGGCTCGCCTGGCTGGGCGCGCAAGGCATGCTCGATGCCGCCGCGCGCCGCAATCGCCTGTTCGACGAAGCGCGCAAGGCATGGAAGGTCAACCCTCCGGCAACGCCCATCGTCGCCGCCGGTGTGACTAGCGCAGCGCCAGCGCTCGCGAAGTTGTTGCGGGTTGTGAGCGAGTTGCCGCAAGGTGCGGTAATCTTGCCCGATTTCGACCTGACCATGGACGGAGAGGTGTGGGACGAACTGGGCCGGGCGGGGGCAGCGCCGACGCCTGAAGACACCGCTTTCGCCAGCGACGATGCCGTGACCCATCCGCAATATCACCTCAAGCTGCTGCTTAACCGGATGAGCGTGCGGCGTGAGGAGGTGCAGCCGTGGCATCGCAAGGGTATGACCGCCGCTCCGCCCGAGCGCAGCCATGCAATTTCTGCCCTGTTCCTGCCGCCCGAGGCGAGCAAGGTCTGGGTCGATCTCAAGCCCGAGAAGCGCCGCCTGTCGGGCGTCCGAATCATGCAGGCTGCCAATCCGGAGGAGGAAGCGCAGGCCATCGCTTTGCTGGTGCGCAAGGCGCTTTCGGAACCGGAGAAGCGCGTGGCCGTGGTCACGCCAGACCGCCCGCTCGCCCGCCGCGTAGTCCACCACCTCGCGCGCTGGAACATCGTGGCCGACGACTCCGCCGGTCGCCCGCTCTCGCACACTCCTGCGGGCCGGGCATTCCTGCTGGCCGCCGAAGTCATGGCCGAAGGGGCACGCGCAGTGCCGATGATGGCGCTGCTGGGTCACCCGCTGGTCGATGGCGGAATGGAGCGCGGTCGCTGGCTGAGGCGCCTGCGTGTGCTGGAGCGCGCCTTGCGTGGTCCACGCTTGGCGCCCGGCCTCGAACCCGCGCGCGCGGAAATAGTCCGGATCGCGGAAAAGCGCCCGGAAATGGGCGAATGGTGGGCGGTTGCCGAGCAATCGCTCCTGCCTCTGGTCGAGGTCGACCGCGACACTCCTGCCCATCTCGCGGGCATGATCGATACGCTCGCAGCCTGCGCAGAGGCGCTGTGCGGCGAGAAACTCTGGGCGCAGGAAGACGGGCGCATGCTTGCATCTTTCGTCGAGGAGTTCCGCCTCCACGCACGCGAGACGGGCTTTACCGTCGCGCCGCGCGATGTGGCTGCAGTGCTGGCCGATGCGATGGAAGAGCGTGCGGTGCGCCCGCCCTATGGCAGCCATGCCCGCGTGCAGGTGCTCGGCCTGCTCGAAGCGCGCATGAACCGCGCGGACCTCGTGGTTTGCGCGGGCCTCAACGAGGGCGTCTGGCCAGCGCGCGGGAGCGTGGACGCCTTGCTCGCGCCTCCGGTGCTGCGCGCGCTTGGCGTGCCCGGTGGCGATTTCCGCATCGGTCTGTCCGGGCATGACCTTGCCGGCGCAATGGGGGCGCCCGAGGTCGTGCTTAGCCGCAGCGAGAGGGACGAGGGCGGCCCGGCCATCCCCAGCCGTTTCCTGCTGCGTGTGCAGGCGTTGCTGAGCGATCCGACAAAGGAGAAAGACCTTTCGGATAAGCATCTTGAAGAGACCGCGATCGCGTTCGCCCGCGCCATGAACCGCGCCGAGCCGACTCCTGAATATCCGCGCCCGAAACCCACTCCTGGGCCGCAACAGCGCGACGTCGATATCTCCGCCACCGCGCTCGACCGGCTGCTGGGCGATCCCTACCAGTTCTTCGCGCAGAAGATCATGGGTCTATCGGATCTCGACGCGCTCGATGCCGATCCGAACCCGCTGTGGCAGGGCAATGTGGCGCATGAAATCCTCGAGCGCTGGCACGTCGCGCGCAAGACCGATCCCGCTGCGCGCATCGCTCCAATCATGGAAGAGGTCCTCGACAAGGAGAATGCCGACGCGCTCGTGCGCGGCCTGTGGCAGCCGCGCCTGCAGAGGGCGCTCGAATGGATCGAGGAAACGGTCGATGCCTATACCGACCGCGAGGTGCTTGCGGTTGAGGTGAAGGGTTCGATGCAATTCGACGATGTGTTCGTCCATGGCCGTGCCGACCGGATCGACCGGCTGGAGGACGGCTCGCTCGGCATCATCGACTACAAGACGGGAGGCGTTCCGAAGCCCTCAGAAGTAAAGGCTGGGTACCGGCTGCAGTTGGGCGTGCTTGGGCTAATTGCCGAGAGAGGCGGTTTCTCTGGCCTAAATGGGACTCCGTCTCGGTTCGAATATTGGTCGCTCGGGAGCGCAAAGAGCAAAAACCCCGATAATAAGTATGGCTTTGGCTTCGAAGAGACGCCCCTCGATCGCCGCAATGGGCTGACCTCTGAAGAGTTCCTTCCCTTGACTGCGGAATTCCTGACCGAAGCAATTCAGCTCTATATCAAGGGCGCAGAGCCTTTCACCGCTCAGGCGAAACCAAATTACCCAGGCTATACGACCTACGACCAGCTGATGCGGCTGGAGGAATGGCTCCCGCGCCAGGCCGACGAGGGAGACGAGGCATGAGCGGCAAGGTCTATCCGCTCAAGGACGCGCAGGGGCTCAGCGTCAATCCGCAGGAAAGCGTCTGGCTTTCGGCGAGCGCGGGGACGGGCAAGACGCAGGTCCTTTCGGCACGCGTGCTGCGCCTGCTTCTGGAGCCGGGCGCCGACCCCTCGCAGGTCCTGTGTCTCACCTTCACCAAGGCGGGTGCCGCTGAAATGGCAGTGCGAGTCAATTCGGTGCTGGCGCGCTGGGTGCGCATGGATGCTGGCCAGCTGGCGAAGGAACTGGGCTTTCTGGGCGCGGCGATTGACCCCGACACGCAGGCCCGCGCCCGCTCGCTCTTCGCCCGTGTGCTCGACTGCCCGGGCGGCGGACTCCGGATCGATACGATCCACGCCTTCGCGCAATACCTCCTTGCAGCATTCCCGAGCGAGGCCGGAGTGCTACCCGGCAGCCAACCGATGGAGGACCGCGCCCGCGACCTGCTGAGCCGCGATGTCCTGTCCGAACTGCTGGCAGAGGGCGATCCTCAGACCCGCGAGGCGGTGGCCGAGATGAGCCGCCGCAAGGGCCCCAACGCGGTGCTCAGCTGGCTGATGCGCTGCGCGCGCCACAAGGAGCTTTGGGACCAGCCCGGTTGGCAGCGCGGGCTTCGCGATCCGGTGCGGCGCTTGCTCGGCATTCCGGTCGATGCGAACGAGGGCTGGGTCGCGGAAGGCTGCTCGGACGAAGTCTTCCCCGTCGCCGACTTGCTCGCCTGCAGCCGGATCAATGCTGAATGGGGCACCAAGACAGGCCTCGCTAATGCCGATTTCGCCGCCTCGTGGCTCGCGGCCAGCCCGACAGAGCGCTTGTCGCGGAT
>JABDNC010000072.1 GCA_013001165.1 Erythrobacter sp. | reverse complement strand
TATGCGGTGAAGGCGAATCCCTCGCCCGACCTGTTCCGCATCCTGTGGGACAATGGCGTGACGCATTACGACGTCGCTTCCATCGCGGAAGTGCGCCTCGTGCGCTCGGTGCTGCCCGAAGCCACGCTTTGCTTCATGCATCCGGTGAAATCGCCCGGCGCGATCCGCGAAGCCTATTTCGAGCACGGGGTAAAGACATTCAGCCTCGATTCCAGCGAAGAGCTGGCGAAGATCGTCGAGGCGACGCGCGGTGAAGACGGCGAAGACGCAACCGACCTGCGCCTTTGTGTGCGCCTGCGCGTCTCGTCGGAACACGCGGCGCTTAGCCTTGCGAGCAAGTTCGGCTGCGACCTGATCGAAGCTCCCGCCCTGTTGCAGGAAACTCGCCAGTATGCAGACTGGCTGGGCGTATGCTTCCACGTCGGTAGCCAGGCGATGAGCCCGTTCGCCTATGTCCAGGCACTGGACCGCACACGTGCGGCAATTGCCGAGGCTTCGGTGGTCATCGACATGATCGACGTGGGCGGAGGCTTCCCCTCCGTCTACCCGGGCATGGAGCCGCCGCCGCTCGAAGACTATTTCAAGATCATCCACCAGCACTTCTACGCGCTACCGATCGCCTATAACGCAGAGCTGTGGTGCGAGCCCGGCCGTGCGCTGTGCGCCGAGTACAGCAGCCTCGTCGTGAAGGTGGAAAAGCGCCGCGGAGAAGAGCTCTACATCAACGACGGCGCATACGGCGCGCTGTTCGATGCCGCTCACGTGGACTGGAAATTCCCCGTCCGCGCGCTGGAAGACGACCTTATCAAGCCGGAGATGGATTTCTCCTTCTACGGCCCGACCTGCGACGACGCGGACTATATGCCCGGCCCGTTCGCCCTGCCTGAGGACATCCAGGCCGGCGACTATGTCGAGATCGGCATGCTCGGTGCCTATGGCGCCGCGATGAAGACGGATTTCAACGGCTTCGGCGCAGCGGAACGCATCATCGTGACCGACGGGCCGATGGCGAGCCTTTACGACGGCAGTCGCGAGCGTCCGCAGGCCGACAACGTCGTGAACCTGCGATAGGCAATTCTCATCCGTACTCGAAACGGTGGTTTTCGAGTACGGATTTCACCCGGCCCAGCGCTTCTCCAACAAGCGTGGGGAATTCTTCCGTTTCCAGCTCCCGGACGGCATTATGCGCCGCAGCGATGCGCTTTGCCTGCGCCCAATCCGTGCCCAGCGCGATGGCCCACTCGCGAAACGCGTCGGCCGCGCCAGCGCGCGGCTCTAGCGCCTTGGCCAGTGTCGGGTGGAAATCGATCCTACGGATCATCGCCAGCAGCGAGAGCGGGAAGCCCTTGTCGAGATAGACGAGTGTGTCGTCGACGTGGATGGTGCCGCTGCTGCGGTGCAAGGCCAGCACGGACGAGAAATGGACGCTCTCGTCCTCGCAGACCAGCGGCACGCCTTCAGGAACCTTGAAGTCGAAATCGACGCCGAACTTGTCTGCAAGCTCTTCGTCCTCGCACAGCGTGTCCTGCCACGGCAGCTCCGGCAGTTTCCGCTTGTGCCGCGCGGTCCCGTACAGGCGCGCGTCGGGATAGGCGTTGTGCATCCATTCGCAGTGCAGTGTGTGGAAGGGGTGCAGGTTGAGGATCGCCGTGAGCCTGCGTCCATTGTCGGTCAGCAGGTCGACTTCCCTCTTCACATCGGCGGGAAGCGTATAGCTATCGAGAAAGACGAAATTTCCATCCGTGAGGCGCACGAGCGAGGCCTGCGTGCCGAGGTTGATCACCCCGCCCAGTTTGAAATCGCCGCTTACGCGCCAGAAACCTTCGCCAATTTCGGTCAGTCTGTCTGTCATGAATTCGCCTCCTGCAAAGCGAACCATCGAGACATGCAAGGTTTCCCGCAGCCTTTTAGTCGAAGCCCACGAAGCGCGCGGCCTCACTTACCTCTCGCCGCGTGATCTTGACCGGGTTCGCGGGGAAATCCTCGTCCGGCCAGCCCATAGCGACGGCCTTCATGATGACCTGGTCGTCCGGAATACTGGCATGCTCTCGCACGACGGGCGATTGCATGATGCCTTGCGAATTGATCACGCAGCCGAGGCCGCGGCTCCACGCGGCATTGACCAGCGCGGTGGTGACGGCGCCACAATCGAAGGGCGTATCGTCGCTGCCCGACAGTTCCTTGTCATAGGTGATGATCACGCAGACCGGCGCATCGAACTGGCGGAAGCCGCGCAGCACCCAGTCCTGCCGCTTCTCCTTGTCGTCACGCTCGATGCCCATGGCCTCGAACAGCTGGATCGCGCAGCCGACCTGCCGATCGCGATGGACACCTGCAAAGGGCTCGCCGCGGCGGAATTCGCGGCTGTCGGGCTCGCCTGCAAGAATGCGCTCGGTATTGCCCTTTCGGATCCGGTCGAGCGGTTCGCCGGTGATGACGTGGAAGTGATAGGGCTGCGTGTTCATCGAGGACGGCGAACGCATTGCTAGCGCCAGCACTTCCTCGATCAGTTCGCGCGGGACAGGCTTGTCCAGATAGCCGCGGATCGAACGCCGCCCGAGGACGACTTCATCATATTTCTGGTCCGGATTTCCGCTCATCGTGTGCACTCTCTCCCTTGTCTCGGCACCGGTCTAGCCGAGGAGGATGCAGGCGCAAAGGACGCTACGTTCAGGCGGCGTCGTAGTCTCCGGCGAGATACTTGTCGCGCAGCTGGAACTTCTGGACCTTGCCCGATCCCGTCATCGGGTACTCGTCGACCTCGACCCAGACGACCGGCGTTTTCTGCGCGGCAAGGTGCTCGCGGCAGTGCGCCTTGAGCACCACCGGATCGAGCGAGGCACCTTCGGGCGTGCGGACGAAGGCTGCGACGATCTCGCCCCATTTTTCGTCCGGCAGGCCGACCACCGCAGCCTGTGCGACCGTGTCATGTTCGAGCAGGATGTTCTCGATCTCGACCGGGAAGAGGTTTTCCCCGCCGCGGATGATCATCTCCTTCACCCGCCCGGTGATGGTGATGAAGCCCTGTTCGTCCATCATGCCGAGGTCGCCGGTATGCATCCAGCCGTCGGTATCAATGGCTTCTGCAGTAGCTTCGGGATTGTCGTTGTAACCGGCCATGACGCTGTAACCGCGCGCACAGATTTCGCCGACCTGGCCCAAAGGCACGACCGTATTAGTCTGCGGATCGCGGATCGAGACGTCTAGCTGCGAGAAGGGCTGGCCGATCGTCTGCGTCTGTTTGTCCATCGGGTCACTGTCGCGCGTACCCGTGAGCAGGGGGGAAGTTTCGGTCATGCCGTAGCCATTGGTGAACCTGCAGCCGAAGCGGTCCTTGATGCGGCGGATCAGCTCGGGCGAGACCATGGATCCGCCCGCACCGATCACATCGACCGAAGTGAGATCGCGCGGGTTTGCATCGTCGACTTCCAGCATCATCATATACATCGTCGGCACGCCGATGACCGAGGTGATATGCTCGGATTCGACCAGCTTGTTCGCGAGGTTCGGCTCGAACATCGGCGGCAGGACGATATGCGTGCCCGACTGACAGGCGCCGAGCACCGAGACTGCACATCCGGTGGTGTGGAACAGCGGTGCAACCAGCAAGAGCTTACCCTTGGGGTCGATCCCGAGACGCTCGAAGGAATGGCGCGAATTGTTGGTCAGGCCGTAATGATGCAGCAGGACGCCCTTAGGGAAGCCGGTGCTGCCCGAAGTGTACTGGATCTGCGCGATGTCCGTTGGCGTGACCTCCGGACGGGGCGAGGAAAGCGACCCCGTGGCGAAAAGCGCGTCCCCGTCCTGCATGTCGACCAGCTCACGCAGCTGCTCGTTGCTATCACCGATCGCTTTGGCGATGTCGGCCATCGGGTTGCCGCGGAAGCTGCCGATGTGGAACAGGCCCACGGCAGAGGATTGCTCGATCACATAGGCGAGTTCGCGCTGCTGGTAACCGGGATTGGCGGTAACCAGGACCAGCCCCGCAATGCCGAAGGCATATTCGCACAGAATCCATTCGGGAATATTCGGCGCCCAGATCACGATCCGCTCGCCCGGCTGGTATCGGGTCAGGAGAGCATCGGCGAGCTTCTCTGCATCCGCCAGAAGTTCGGTAAAGGTCCACTTGCGGCCCGCGTTACCGGTTTCGCTGAACTCTTCGAGCGCGACATCGTCCGGCCACTGTTCTGCTGCTTCACGTAACGCGGAGCCAACGGTCGTATCCCGCAACTCGAGATCGGTCTGGCGGGGAAAGAAGCTTTCGGTCAGCGAAACGTCGTACATCGGGCGGCTCTCCATCCGGCCCGGTACAACGATCGATCGTTTCCTATCGCGGGCCGCGGCTGCCAACTAAGCCGATCAGGCGGCTTCCCGCAACTCCATGTCCATGCGGTCCCAGATTTCGACGAGCGCGTCGACGAGCTGGTCCATCATCTCCGGCGTGTGCGCGGGGCCCGGCGTGAACCGCAGGCGCTCGGTACCGCGCGGCACGGTGGGGAAGTTGATCGGCTGAACATAGACGCCGTATTCGGCCAGCAGGATGTCGCTGATCTGCTTTGCGTGGACCGGATCTCCGACCATCAGCGGAACGATGTGCGTTACACTGTCCATCACCGGCAGCTTGGCTGCGCGCATCTTGTCCTTGAGCGTGGCGGCGGCTGCCTGCTGCGCGTCGCGCTCTTCGCTCGATTGTTTGAGGTGCTTCACTGCGGCGAGCACACCCGCGACCAGCACGGGGCTGAGCGAGGTAGTGAAAATGAAGCCCGGCGCATAGGAGCGGATGCAGTCGATCACGCGCTTGTCGGCCGCGATATAACCGCCCATCACGCCGAACGCCTTGCCCAGCGTGCCTTCGATAATGTCGATGCGGTGCGCGGCTTCGTCACGTTCGGAGATGCCGCCGCCGTGGTCGCCATACATGCCGACCGCGTGGACTTCATCGATATAGGTGAGGGCGTTGTACTTTTCGGCAAGATCGCAGATCGCGTGGATCGGGGCGACATCGCCATCCATCGAATAGACGCTCTCGAAAGCGATCAGCTTGGGCGTATCCTCGTCTTCGGCAGCAAGCAGCTGTTCGAGATGTTCAAGATCGTTGTGGCGGAAGACGCGCTTCTCGCAGCCCGAATTGCGAATGCCAGCGATCATGCTTGCGTGGTTCAGTTCGTCGGAGAAGATCACGCAGCCAGGCAGAAGTTTCGCCAGCGTCGAAAGCGTCGCATCGTTCGAGACATAGCCGCTGGTAAACAGCAGCGCGCCGTCCTTGCCGTGAAGCTCGGCCAATTCCTTCTCGAGTTCGACATGAAGGTGGGTGTTGCCGCCGATGTTGCGCGTGCCGCCCGAACCTGCGCCGACATCGTGAAGCGCGTTCTCCATCGCCTCGATCACCTTGGGGTGCTGGCCCATGGCGAGATAATCGTTCGAACACCACACGGTAATCGGCTTGGGGCCGTTATGTCCGTGGAAGCAGCGTGCGTTCGGGAATGCACCCTTGTTGCGCATGATGTCGATGAACACGCGGTAGCGGCCTTCTTCGTGGAGGCGGCCGATCGCTTCATCAAATACCTGGTCGTAGTTCACCCGGGAACACCCGTCTCAGCGCCGTCCAAAGCGGCCGAATATCGAGGAGCACATAGGGAACCGGACCGCGCATTTCTACCGCGATCTTTGCGAACGATTCGCAAGATTCAGAAGCGCCGAAGCGAACTTATGCCGTATTGTTCGAAGGCTCCGGACAGCCGTTCGAAATCCTGCAGGTCGCCGGTGGTGACGGCGAAGCTCTTGCTCCAGCGTGAGAATTTCTGACCGCTCAGCAGGTGGTCGATCCGTCGGGCAATGCCTTGCGCCCCGTGGACGAACTTCACGTCCTTGCCGAACGCCTCCCGCAGTTCGGGCTCGAGCAGGGGGAAGTGCGTGCAGGCGAGCACGACCGTGTCGAGATTCTCTCCGCCAGCCTGGAGCACGAGTCCCGAGGCCGCGCTGGCAACCTCGTCCACCGTCACTTCCTCGCCGCGCAGCTTGCGTTCGCCCAGCGCGACGAGGCCGTTCGCGCCGTAACGCAGCAGCTTCTTCCCCTCGGCAAACCGCTTTGCGAGGTCGTCGACATATTGCTGGCGGACGGTGGCCTCGGTCCCGAGTAGGCCGATTGTGCCGGTCTCGGTCATTGCGGCGGCAGGCTTGATGGCAGGCACGGTGCCCACGATCGGCGTTTCCAGCACTTCGCGAACCATGCCGAGCGCAATGGTGCTGGCCGTGTTGCAGGCGATGCAGATCAGCCGCGGTTCGTAGCGTTCGGCCATGCGGCCAAGCAGCCCGGCCACCCGCGCGGCGACTTCGGCCTCGCTCTTGGTGCCATAGGGCAGACCGGCCATATCGGCGGCATAAATCACCGGAGCCTTGGGCATGAGCTTGCGCAATTCGGCAAGCACGGTGAGCCCGCCGACGCCGGAATCGAACAGAAGTATCGGGGATTTAGCGTTCAAATCGGATCTTCCGTTCGCGGTGAGCTTGCCCAAATCACAAAC
>JABDNC010000043.1 GCA_013001165.1 Erythrobacter sp. | reverse complement strand
GCCTCGCATAGTGCCATCGCCCGCCTTCTCTGCCTTTCAAGCGCGCTTCTCGCCGCAGGCTGCGTACCGGCGCCTGACTCCACCCCTTCGCCGGACGCTGCGGCAACATCACCATCAAGCCCTGCTCAATCGGCACCCGAAGTTCCACGAACGATGGCCGTGACGAGAGATCCAAATGCCCCCCCGGCTCCAACCTTCGAGAATTGGCTCGATGCTCCTCGCACACAAGGCGACTGGACCTATACCGGGACGGCGCGGAAAACCTCTGCGACTTTTGGCGAAGCAGGCTCGAAGCCACGTTTTGCCATACTTTGCGATCTCGATACCCGAAGGATCACTCTTGCTCGCATCGGCATCACTCTCGCGGAAGGTATGCCGATGACAATCAAGACTGAAGCTCTCGAAAGAAACTTGCCAACCCTGACGCCCGACCGCTCGGTTGCGGAAACAATTGCCTACATTTCACCCGATGATCCTCTGTTGGATGCCATGGCACTTTCCAGAGGGCGTTTTGCGGTAGAGACCAGCTACCTCACTCTCTATCTGCCAGCCTGGGCAGAAGTAACACGGGTAATCGAAGACTGCCGCTGACGATTCGCTGTGGAAACTTCAGGAATGCCCGCACTTTACCTGCCGCCATGGGCCGAAGTGACGCGCGTTATCGAGGATTGCCGCTGAGCCGATTCTTTTGGCCGCCGGTCGCCTTGGGAGACACCCCAGTTCCGCCCACGAAAAAAGCCCGGAAAATCTTCCGAGCCACAAACGACAATTCTGACGTGGGAAAACTTTTTTGCAAGCCTTGTTTTGCGTCCCGAAAAGACTCAAATTGTACTCAAGATCAGCGGCGAACGCGGTCTTGGACCCCGGTGAAGCGGCGGTTCTTAGCTCACAAGCGCGAAAGGAGGTGATCCGATGTCTCATGGTTCAGCAGAGAGGTCGGCAAGTTTCCGCGCGAGGTACTATCGGTAAGCAGATACCCTTAGAGACTTCGTGAGCGGCACTTCCGCCGCTGACCATGCGAAGGGTGGTTTTGGCCGAGGTCAAAACCACCCTTCTCATTTTGGGCTGCATACTTGCACCAAGGCTCCCTTCCCACTAACCGCGCGGGCATGGAATTCGAGCATCTCACCCACCCCGCACCCACGCCCGCAGACAAGCGCGACGAGGCGCTGAAGGACCCCGGTTTCGGCAAGCTGTTCACCGACCACATGGTCGTAGTCGACTATGACGAGGCAAAGGGCGGCTGGCACAAGGCGACACTCGGCCCTCGCGAGGCGATCAGCCTCGATCCGGCAGCGGCCGTGCTGCACTACGCCCAAGAAATCTTCGAAGGCATGAAAGCCTACAAGCAGGGTGACGATACGCTAGCCCTGTTCCGCCCCGAGCAGAACGCGCGCCGCTTCAACGAGAGCGCACGCCGGATGGCGATGCCCGACCTACCCGAAGATTTGTTCCTCGAATCGATCCGCCAGCTGGTCGCTGCCGATCGCGACTGGGTGCCGAGCGATCCCGACGGCTCACTGTACCTTCGCCCCTTCATGTTTGCCTCGGAAGCCTTCCTCGGCGTGCGTCCGGCCAAGCAGTACAAGTACATCCTGATCGCGAGCCCCGTCGGCCCCTATTTCAAGGGCGGCGCGAAGCCGGTGAAGATCTGGGTCAGCCGCAACTACACGCGCGCAGCCCCCGGCGGCACCGGTGCGGCCAAGACCGGCGGCAACTATGCTGCCAGCCTCGTGCCCCAGGCCGAAGGCATCGAGAACAGTTGCGACCAGGTGGTATTCCTCGATGCGGTCGAGAAGAAGTGGGTCGAGGAACTGGGCGGAATGAATCTGTTCTTCGTTTTCGACGATGGCACGGTGATCACCCCGCCTCTGACCGGCACCATCCTGCCCGGCATCACCCGCGACAGCCTTATCGAGCTCCTGCGCGAAGAAGGACTGCAGGTTCGTGAGGAGCCCTACAGCATCGACCAGTGGCGCGCCGACGCAACCACCGGCAAGCTTCTCGAAACGATGGCATGCGGCACCGCGGCAGTCGTGACCCCGGTCGGCACGGTGCTCGGCCCCGATGGCGAGTTCACCATCGGCAGTGGCGGCACCGGTCAGATGACCAACAAGATCCGCGAGCGGCTTGTCGGCATCCAGAAGGGCAACGTCGAGGACACCCACGGCTGGGTGACCAAGCTCTAGACGGCTTCGGCCCCGCTGCATTTTCCCAATTGTTCGCGGATCGCGTCGATCAGCCAGCTGGTCGCGGGTCCCGGACGCGCGTCGCGGCGCCACAGCGCGCTCAATATATAGTTCGCGCCCGGCTTCTCTGGCAGGTCGAGCTCGCACAGACGCCCTTCCTCGATATCGCCGCTCACCATGTGGCGCGGCATGTTGCCCCAGCCGATCCCCTCCTTGAGCAGCGCATGCTTTGCGCCGAGGTCCGCAAGCCGCCAGCTCTCGGGTGCAAGAACGGAAAACTCGCGCCCCTCGGTCAGTGGCGACCGGTCTGTGAGCACGAGCTGGAGATGCTTACGGCTCTCTCCCGGTTTTACCCCCGAGCGTGACAGTGGATGGTCGGGCGAGGCAACCGGCACCAATTCGACGGCCCCGATCGCCTGTCGTTCGAGTTCGGCATGATCGGCCAGCACCGGTCCGCCGATCGCGAGGTCCGCGCTGCCGTCGAGCAGGCAGGCAGCCACCGCGCCCAGCGCCTCGACCTGCAGGCGAAGGGCGACGTTGGGATAAAGGCGGCGGAAATCGCGCAAAACGCTCGCCGTCACCTCACCGGGCAGCATGACATCGACCACCAGCGAGACCTCGCTTTCGAGCCCCGCATGCAGCCCCTGCGTCTTGGCCAGCAAGGTATCGATCCCGTCGGCGACCGCCTTGGCCTCGGCCAGCAGGCCCTTACCTTCCTCGGTCAGTACCGGCCGGCGCGATCCTTCGCGGGCAAACAGGGTGACGCCGAGTTGAGCCTCCATCTGCGAGATGCCGTAGCTGACCGCCGAAACCGCGCGACCCATCTTGCGCGCAGCCGCACCGAAACTGCCCTCCTCCGCCACCGCAAGGAAGATGCGGAGCTGGTCTAGGCTCGGCTCGCCCAATTTCATCGCGAACGCTTCACTGTTCGTATTTCCTGAACATCTTGCCGTGTTTTATCGCAGTTATCGGAACGATGAGCAACGCCTATCTCTTAGTCCAACGAGGCAATCCTCCCGACCATTTTCAGGAGACCAAGCATGATCGAACATCGTCCCTTCGAAAGCCTCGGCTCTGCCAACCACGGCTGGCTCGACGCGAACCACCACTTCTCCTTTGCGGGCTATCACGATCCGTCCCGCATGAACTGGGGCGCTCTGCGCGTCTGGAACGACGACAAGATCGCCCCTAAGAGCGGCTTTCCGACCCACCCGCACCAGGACATGGAAATCATCACCTATGTCCGCACCGGTGCAATCACGCACCGCGACAGCATGGGCAATGAAGGCCGCACCGAAGCAGGCGACGTCCAGGTGATGAGCGCCGGACGCGGTGTCGCGCATTCGGAGTTCAATCTCGAGGACGAGGAAACCACGCTCTTCCAGATATGGATCATCCCGTCCGAACGCGGCGGCGATCCCGACTGGGGTGCGCGCCAGTTCCCCAAGGGTGACCGTGCAGGACAATTCATCCCGCTCGCAAGCGGAGCGGCCAACGACGATGACGCTCTAAAGATCCGCACCGACGCCCGTGTGCTCGGTGCCACCGTGAAGGCGGGCGAGACGGTGACCTACACCCCGCGCACCGCCGACCGGCACCTCTATCTCGTGCCCGCCACCGGCAGCATTCGCGTTGGCGACATCGAGGCAAAGGCCCGCGACGGCCTCGCCATCACCAAGGAAGACACCATCACCATCACCGCGCTCGAGGACAGCGAACTCGTCCTCGTCGACGCAGCCTGAACAGGAGACCACCTATGAGCAATATTCTCCACATCACCGCCAGCATCCGCAACGGCGAAAGCGTTTCGCGTAGTCTCGGCACCAAGCTCGTCGAAGGTCTCGCGGCCAAGCAGGGCGCAAGCGTCGTGACCCGCGACCTGTCGAAGAACGACCTGCCCTTCATCGACGAGGACCGTTTCGCGGCCAATCTCTCACCTTACGCCGAGCGTTCGCCCGAGCAGCATGAACTCGCCAAGATCGCCGACGAGCTGATCGATGAGCTGCAGAATGCCGACACATTGGTGTTCAGCGTGCCGATCTACAACTTCTCGGTTCCGGCAACCGTGAAGGCATGGGCCGACCTCGTCGCCCGCGCCGGTACCACCTTCCAGTACACCGCTAATGGTCCCGAAGGCCTGCTGAAGGGCAAGAAAGCCTACATCACGGCAGCGTCGGGCGGCACGCCGGTGGGCAGCGACATGGACTTCATGACCCCGTGGCTGAAGTTCTTCCTCGGCTTCCTCGGCATCCAGGATGTCGAAGTGGTCGCAGCCGACGGCGTCATGGGCGAAGGTGGCGAAGAGAAGATCGCCGAAGCACATGAAGAGGTCGCACGCCTCGCGGCCTGACCCGTATTATACAGCGAGAGGCGCCGCCGGTTTCGCGACCGGCGGCGCCTTTTTCTATGCCGGTCTCTGCGCAGCCACGATCTCTCGCCGCTTCCGGATCTCGTAATATTCGGGGCGGCGCGGATATTGGACGGTCAGCAGCAGGGACAGCGCAACCGCGAGGCCTGCGCCCACGATAATGAAGATCGACGGCAACCCTCCCAATGCATCGGTCTTGCCCAGCATAAAGGCTCCGAAAGAGATACCGAAGTTGGAAATCGCCATGTAGATCGTGAACTGCGTAGCCGCGACAGTCGGATCGCACAGGCGCATCGAAATCGGCAGCAGGGCAACCGTGATCAGCATGTCCAGCGGTATCCAGAAATACACGAAGGCCATGAACACCGCCGAGTTGCTCCAGTACTCGACCCCTAGGTACATCACGACGCAAAGGACGATGCCCGATGCGACCCACATAATGCCGATCCGTTTTGCACCGAATTTGTCTCCCAACCAACCCCCAAGCGTCATGCACAGGACGCCTGCAAGCAGGCCGGCAGTTGCAGTCAGACTGGAAATTTCCGACGTGTCCCAGCCTGCGTAGTTGGCCCCTATCAGCGGAGTGGCGCCGGTGAAGCCGCCATAGAGGACACCACGTCCGAACAGGCACGGTATCCAGAGCAAGCTGACCAGTTTGCGCATTGAATTGAATGTCGCCTTCAGGAGCGGCCACCATGCATCGAGCTGGATGGCGAGATTGCGCTCATGCGCCTGGCCGGTTCCCCACGGCAGCGATCGTTCGCCACTGCGCTCCCTGAAGGAAGCGATGTAGATGCACAGCGCAAAAATGAGGGCCGATACGATAAGGAAGGCCGCCGGCGCGCCGAAATCCTCTATCACGAACCCGCAAATGGCCGTGGCGGCGGCAATGCCGATCGCCTGACCGCCGAACATCATTCCCGATCCGCGGGCTCGCTCGTCCTCGGTCATGATGTCGACCGCGAGGCCGTCAACCGCGACATCCTGGAAAGTGGTCGCCATGTTCACCGCGAACCCGATACCGCCGAGGATCGCGACATCCGTGACGGCAGGATCAACCAGCGCCCCGATGACGAGAAGCGCGATCATCACGAGCTGCGCCCCGAGTATCCACGCCCTGCGCCGTCCCATCGGGAGGAACGTGTACCGGTCCATGATAAAGCCGTTCACCAGCTTGAGCGACCATGGCAACGCCGTCAGCGCAGCAACCGAGCCGACATCCGCAGCGGGCGCCCCGTTCACCGCCATCCATGCCGGAATGGCGAACCAGAACAGGCCGATGGGCATGCCCTGACCCACGTAAAGAATGAAAAGAGTAAACAGCCGCAGTCGCTGGCTGTGCTCCAAGATCATCGAATTGCCCGACGCGGCAGACGCCATCGCTACCCCCCTTTAGAAAGAGTGTCGGCTGGCTCTGTGCCCTTGGCCGATCGCGTCCCTACGATCCGTTTGACCGCAAGCTGCCCTATCGCGGCCAAGGCCGCAAGGTCAGTCGGGCAGGTTCCGGCGCAGGTCTTCGAGCCACAAATCCGCCACGGCGTCGCTAGGTGCACGCCAGTCGCCGCGCGGAGACAGCGCGCCACCGGCGCTAACCTTGGGCCCGTTTGGCAAGGCGCTGCGCTTGAACTGGCTGAAGCCGAAGAAGCGTTTTACGAAATTTTCCAACCACTTCGCGATCGTATCGAGATCGTATTCGTTCTTCGCCTCTTCGGGGAAATCGATCGGCCACTGGCCTGCCTTGACGTCCCTCCATGCGTGCCACGCAAGGAAAGCGACATGGCTCGGGCTTTGTCCCCAGCGGATTACATGATGCAGGAAGAAATCGTTGAGCTCGTAAGGTCCGATGATCGATTGCGTGCTCTGGATCGAACCATCCTCACCAGCGGGCACAAGTTCAGGACTGATCTCCGTATCGAGAATGTCGAGCAGGACCTCGTCCACACCCTCGTCGAACTGGTGCGTCGTCGTGGTCCAGCGGATGAGATATTGAATGAGCGTCTTGGGAACGCCAGCGTTCACACCATAGTGGCTCATCTGGTCGCCCACGCCATAGGTGCACCAGCCAAGCGCCAGCTCGGACAGGTCGCCCGTCCCGATAACCCAGCCGCCGTGCTGTCCGGCAAGACGGAAGAGGTAATCGGTCCTGAGGCCTGCCTGAACATTCTCGAAGGTCACGTCATAGACCGGTTCGCCATCGGCGAAGGCATGGCCGATGTTTTCCAGCATCATGGTGGCCGTCGGCTTGATGTCGATCTCTTCGGCGGTGATGCCGAATGCCTTCATCAATTTCCATGCGTTGGACTTGGTGCCTTCGGAGGTTGCGAAACCGGGCATGGTGTAGCCGCGGATATCGGTGCGCGGCCTGCCAAGCCTGTCCATTGCCTTGGCCGCGACCAGTAGCGCGTGGGTGGAATCGAGACCACCGGAGATCCCGATGGTGAGGCATTTGGGGCGCGTCGCCTCGATCCGTCGCATGAGCGCGTCGACCTGAATGTTGAAGGCCTCGTAGCAATCCTCGTCCAGCTTCTCCTGCCGGTTGGGGACGAAGGGAAAGCGTCGGATCGGGCGTTCGAGACCGATGTCCTTCGGCGCGTGACCGTGTTCGAAGGTAATGCGGCGAAACCAATCCTCGGGCCGGCCTGCGGCATCGGCTGCATCGCCCCATGTCTGCATCCGCATACGCTCGGCAAGGATGCGCTTGGTGTCGACATCGGCGACGCAGAGCTCGGGCTGGTGATCGAAGCGCACGCTTTCCACCAGCAGGTCTCCGAGCTCGTAGATCATTCCCTGACCGTCCCATGCAAGATCGGTGGTGCTCTCTCCATAACCGCTGGCCGAATAGGCATAGGCGCAGACCGAGCGGCTCGAACTGGCGCGAGTGAGCATGTGCCGTTCGTCCGACTTGCCGATCGTGATGTTGGAGGCCGACAAATTCAGCAAGACCGTCGCGCCCGCCAGCGCGGCGAGCGTTCCGGGCGGATTTGGCGACCAGAAATCCTCGCATATCTCGATTCCGAAAGTGAAACCCGGCAGGTCGTCGGCATCGAAAACGACGTCGGTACCGAAGGGAACGGTGCCGCCATTTACCTCGATCTCCAGCCCTACGCATTCGCGACCGTGGCTGAACCAGCGCTTTTCGTAAAATTCGCGGTAGTTGGGCAGATAGCTCTTGGGAACGACGCCCAGCAACTTGCCGCGCGCGATTGCGATCGCACAATTGTAAATCCGGCCATTGCGCCTGAGCGGCGCGCCGATGACCAGCACCGGCGCTAGATCGCGGGATGCTTCGACGATACTTTTCAGGTGGCGTTCGACCGTTTCCAGAAGCGCGGTCTGGAGGTGCAAATCATCGATCGCATAAGAGGACAGGCACAGCTCGGGATAGAGCAGCAGGTCCACCCCGCGCTCGTGCGCTTTGCGTGCCTGTTCGAGTATCCCTTCGGCATTATAGGCGACATCTGCCGTGCGAACCTTCGGCGTCGCGGTCGCCACGCGCACGAAGCCGTGCGTGTGAAGGTCATAGAAGGGATGCGTATCGCTCTTCGCCATGCGTGAAGTGTCTTTCTTTTCCTGTATGGCAGGTTCGATCCAGTCCGCGGCCTGGCAGATATCGAGCTCTGCTAGCTTGCGTTGGGCATCGGCACGCGCAATGCGCCCCTTGCTCTCCCAGCCGAAGACGGTCTGCGTCTTGAACCCGTGACGCGATGCGAATTCTTCCGCCGAGAGTGGCGGGTTCTGGGCCAGTCGCCAGGCTTTCAATTTCTGCCCTGCCAAATGCATGGCAAGGCGATTATCTCAAAAGGATAATTACCGCAAGAAGGATGCTCATGCTGCGAGCAGCTCGGCAGCGGCCGGGCTGTCCTGCAACAGGCTCAGCAAGCCGCGTTCTTCGCGCGTGAGCCATTGCGTCGCGCGGGGAAGCTGCAAACCTTCGCGCCATTCTTCCTGCCGCTCGACAAGGTCGATAACGGCGGGGTGGATGTAGCTCTTGCGCGTGACAGCTGGTGTATTGCCCAATTGCTCCGCAACGCATTCGAGCAGCGCCTTCATCGGCATTCGCCCCTCACCGGTGCGCAAGCATCCGAAACCCATGACGCTCGCATGCCAGGTGCGGAAGTTCTTCGCGGTGAAACGTTCGCCCATGCAGGCTTCGAGATATTCGTTCACGTCGCTGGAGCCGACGGCCTGAACATCGCCGTCTTCGTCGACATATTTGAAGACGTTCTGACCCGGAAGATCTTGCATGTTGCGGACCATTCGGGCGAGGCTGCCGTCGGTCAGCGTGACCTCGCGCATTCTGCCCGACTTGCCCTTGTATCGAAGCTTCAATGTCTTGCCTGTCACCTCAGCATGGCGGCGACGCAGCGTGGTGGCGCCATAGCTATTGTTGCGCTCCGCATACCCTTCGTTCCCGACCCGAACGGCGCCGAGGTCGAGGAGCCGCACGACACTTGCAACGGCGCGCTCCCAGGTCAGCTTTCGGCCGCGCAGGTCTTCTTCCACTTTCTTGCGTACGAGCGGCACGAGCTGTCCAAAAGCGAGGCACTTGTCGAACTTCTCGCTCTCGCGCTGGCTGCGGAATTCGGGGTGATAGCGGTACTGCTTGCGTCCCTTGGCATCCACGCCGGTCGCAAGAATGTGACCATTGGGAGCCGGACAGAACCACGCATCGACATACGCTGGTGGCAGGGCGATCGCGTTGAGGCGCTTCTTTTCTGCCCGATCCGTAATCAGCTCGCCCGTGGCATCGTAATAGGCCCATCCCTTTCCCGCTCCCTTGCGGGTGATTCCGGGCAATTGATCGTCGACATAGATGAGCTTCGTCATGGCGAAGGGAAGAACCGTGGCGGGGCTGTATCCGTTCCCCACCTTGCGACGAACGGTTGGGCGTAATACCGATCCAGCCAACAGGAGATTAGATTTGGCCGATCCGAACTACACCCCGCCCGAGGTCTGGACCCACGACGCCGAAAACGGCGGCAAGTTTGCAAACATCAATCGCCCCACGGCAGGCGCGCGCGAAGAGAAGGGACTGCCCACGGGCGAGCATGATTTCCAGCTCTATTCGCTCGCCACGCCCAACGGGGTTAAGGCTACGGTGATGCTCGAGGAACTTCTCGAAGCGGGCCATTCGGGCGCCGAATATGATGCCTACACGATCAACATCGGGGACGGCGTCCAGTTCACCAGCGGCTTCGTCGACGTGAACCCAAACAGCAAGATCCCTGCCCTGCTCGACCGCAGCGGTGAAACGCCCGTTCGTATCTTCGAAAGCGGTGCGATTCTCCTGCACCTGGCCGAAAAGTTCGAGGCTTTCCTCCCGACCGACCACACCCGCGCCGAAGTTCTGAGCTGGCTCTTCTGGCAGATCGGTAGCGCGCCCTTCATCGGCGGCGGTTTCGGTCATTTCTATGCCTATGCGCCGGAGAAGTACGAATACCCGATCAACCGCTATGCAATGGAAGTGAAACGCCTGTTCGACGTGGCCGACCAGCGCCTCGCCAAGACCGAATATCTCGGTGGTGACGACTATACGGTGGCGGACATCGCGGCGTGGCCTTGGCTGGCACCCTTCGTCGAAGGCACGATTTACGGCGAGGCGCGCAAGTTCCTCTCGATCGACGAATACGAGAACGTCGGACGCTGGGCCAAGCAGATTGCTGCACGTCCTGCAGTGAAGCGCGGGCGAATCGTCAACAAGGCTTGGGGTGACGAGGATACGCAACTACTCGAACGCCACTCCGCCGCCGATTTCGAAGGTAAAAAGCTCTGATCAGCCCAGTTCGCGGGCAAGGCGCTCCATGAAACGGGCGCCTTCCTCGAACTGCGAAATCGCAATCCATTCGTCCGGCTGGTGAGCCTGTTCGATCGAGCCCGGTCCGCAAATCAGCGTGGGGAAGCCGGCCCTTTGGAACTGCCCGCCTTCCGCGCCATAGGCCACTCGCGAAGGCGCGGTATTCTCGCCAGTCAATTTGCGGACGAACGCCACGGCACCATCGCTTCCCACCTGCGTCATTGCGGGTGCGGAAGCGAGCTGCTGCAGCTCCACACCAGTGCCGGGAAACTTCGCCTTCAATTCCGCATCGACCTTGCGGCAGAGCTCCCTGAAAGGCTCGATAGCTGCGTCCGGATCGACATCGGGCGGGCACCTTAAATCGAATATGAAACGAGCATGCCCTGCGAGGATATTGACCGCGGTCCCGCCCTGCATCTCGCCGATGGTAAGCGTTGCCTGCGGCGGATCAAAGCCATTGTTTGGATCGGCGGAGGCCTCAAGTTCCGCTGCGATGTCGGCCAGTTCCGACATCAGGCGAACTGCAACCATGTTCGCCGATATGCCGTGATCGACTAGCGAGCTATGCGCTTCGTGTCCGCGGATGTTCACTTCGAAAGCGCATATCCCCTTGTGGCCGGTAATGATCTTCATGCTGCTCGGTTCGCCTATGACGGCAAGGCGTGGCGCGGGAATGGTGGCAGCCATCCGCTCGATCATGGCGGGCGCGCCCTGGCAGCCGACTTCCTCGTCATAGCTGATCGCCAGGTGGACCGGTCGACCTCCCTTCACGAATTCGGGGACCCATGCGAGCGCGAGTGCCAAGAAACCCTTCATGTCGCATGTGCCTCGCCCGAAATACTTTCCTTCGGCTTCCCGGACGATCCACGGGTCGCTGCTCCAGTCCTGCCCTTCCACGGGCACCACGTCACTATGGCCTGAAAGGATGACTCCGCCTTCGACCACCGGACCGCAGGTTGCGAACAGGTTGGCCTTGTCGCCGCCCTCATTCGGCACCCGGTTCGATACGACCCCATGTTCGCCGAGGTAGGCCTCGACCCACTCGATCAGCGCGAGGTTGCTGCGCGCCGAAGTGGTGTCGAATGCCACTAGCGTTTCGAGTATCGAGCGGGCTTTGGCCAAGTCTGTCATAAAAAGCGCTATCGCCCATCGAAACGCGAACTGCTACCCCTTCACATTCGCGATGGGGGCGTTATAGGAGCGCGCGCTGCTGGGGTGTAGCCAAGTGGTAAGGCAGCGGTTTTTGGTATCGCCATTCGCAGGTTCGATCCCTGCCACCCCAGCCAGCCTCCTTCATTTGCGAAATCGCCGCGCATCGCTAAGCCTGTGCGCATGAGCGAAGCCGACCCGTGCAAAACCCCCGTCATCATCGGCGTTGGCCAGATCAACGATCGTCCCGAAGCCCCCGGCGACGGGCTCGATCCGATCGGCTTGATGGCAGCAGCCCTGCGCAATGCGGACGCAGACGCTGGCGGCGACTGGCTGGCGCGCTGCGATTCGCTTTCGGTCGTGGCGCAACTGGCCTGGCCACAGCTCAAACCGGTAGACGGCAAGCTTGCCGAGACGCTCGGTATCGATCCTGCCCACCGCATGCAGACCGCCATGCCCAACGGCGACAGTCCGATCCTGCTCCTGCATGAAGCTGCCAACCGCATCGCACGCGGAGAAGCAACGATCTGCGCGGTGGTCGGCGGGGAGGCGCTTCGTACCGCGGCAAAGCTCGCCGCATTGAAACCACGCGACGATGGCAAGAAGCCCAACGCCCTGCGCGACGCCAGCCACCGCAAGCGCAGCGGCTATGCGCCCAGTTACGGCCTCATCGTGCCTACCGATGTCTATCCGCTCTACGAAAATGCTGGCCGCGCTGCCTATGGCCAGTCGCTCGCCGAAGGGCAGGCGGAAAGCGGCATTATCTGGTCGGGCATGAGCGAAGTCGCCGCGGGCAATGACAGCGCGTGGATACGCGAGGCAGTCAGCGCGGAAGAGGTGATCACCCCTTCACTTACAAATCGGCCGATCGCTTTCCCTTACACCAAGCTCCAGGTCGCCAATTCTTCGGTGAACCAGGGCGCTGGCTTCATCGTCACCAGCCTTGCCGAAGCGCGCGAGCGGGGAATGCCGGACGCACGGTTGGTCTTCATCGGTCACGGGGCAGCGGCGCATGAGGACGGCAATTTTCTTGCCCGTGACCGCTACGACTATTCGCCCAGCCTCTCGACCACTATCGAGCGGACGATGGAGCTGAATGGGGTGAGCGCCGACGACCTCGCCCATGTCGAGCTCTACTCCTGCTTCCCCTGTGTCCCGAAGATGGCGCGCCGCGTACTCGGCTGGCCGCTCGATCGTCCAGCCACCGTCTTCGGCGGGCTGACTTTCGGCGGAGGCCCGATCGGCAACTACATGAGCCACGCCGTCGCCGAGATGGTTCTTCGCTTGCGCGGCACGGCCGACAAGGGACTGCTGTTCGCAAACGGCGGATACGCCACGCACAATCACACGATTCTTTTGTCCGGAGCTCCTACAGGAGCACGCTTCCCGCAGGAATTCGACTATCAGCAAGAGGCCGATGCGAAGCGCGGGGCTGTTCCGGACTTGGACGAGGAATATGAAGGCAAAGCCGAGGTCGAGACCTATACAGTCCACTATGCAAGAGACGGATCTCCGCGCTCGGGCGTGGTGGTTGCCAGCACGCCGCAGGGCACGCGCACTCTCGCGCAGATACCGGGCAGCGATAGCGCGGCCCTGTCTTGGTTCACCGATGGCTCGCAGGAGCCGGTCGGCACACCGGGATTGATCCTCCGCGACGAAGAAGGCATGGGGCTGTGGCAAATGCCGGCACAGGACGGCAGGGACGCCAGCTAACAGTTTTACGAGGGTCTGAATGACCAATAAGGTTTGGACGCCGATCCGGCACGTGCATGTGGCTGACCAGTGGGTCGCTGCCGCCAGTCGTCAGGATTTCGTCGACGCCGCACATGCCGATGCGGACTATGCCGACGAGCATGGCCGCGTCCGCACACGCCTGATCTTCGATTCCAACGGACAGGGCATCTCGCTCGCCCGCACCAATCCCGAATTCCGCGCAGCACTCGACCACGGCGATGTCATTCACGCCGATGGCCAGTTCATCGTCAACATGTCGCGCAAATACTGCGCCAAGCCGATCCCGGAACGCGCGCCGACCACCGACATGATCCACGACTTCGCCAAGGCTTGCGAGGATAGCGGGCGGACATTCTACCTGCTGGGCGGGCCTGAAGAGACCAATGCCGAATGCGCGCGGCTTCTCGAAAAGATGTACCCGCGCCTGAAGATCGTCGGCCGCCACCACGGATTTTTCAGGGGCAGGGAAGACGAAATTCTCGCGGATATCGCCGAGAAGAAACCCGACTTCCTCTGGGTCGGGCTCGGCAAGCCGCTGGAGCAGAAGTTCTGCGCTCAGTACAAGGACCGCATCGACGCGGTCTGGACCATCACCTGCGGCGGCTGCTTCAACTATATCACGGGCGACTATAGCAGGGCGCCCCTGTGGATGCAGGATGCAGGGTTCGAATGGCTACATCGCATGGCAACCGAGCCGCGAACCCTGTTGTGGCGCTATCTAACGACCACCCCCCACGCGCTCGTCATCGCGCTGCGACATTCGGACAAGCGCGTTCGCGTCATGGAATACGAGCCCGCCTGAACCATTCGATCGGTTGCTTTTGCAGACCGGTTTGCCCAAGAGGTTCTCGCAACGAGAATCTTGGGAGCAGGCAATGAGCGATTTCGAAACCATCCGGGCTGAGCGCGAGGGCAATGTGCTCACCATCACGCTGAACCGCCCTGAGCGCTTGAATGCCTGCCCGCCTGCAATGGCGGACGAGATCTTCACCGCCATCCGCGATCTTGGCGATGCCCGCGCCGTCTTGCTCAAGGGCGAAGGCCGCGCTTTCTGCTCGGGCGCTGATCTGTCGGCGAACGCCGAGATGTCGGTAAGCGGCGGCGACAGAGCTTATGCCTCGCTCAGCCAGCATTACAATCCGATGGTCCAGGCCCTTGCTTCGCTTCCGGTTCCGGTAGTTTCGGTCGTGCAGGGTCCGGCTGCAGGTGTCGGCTGCTCCATCGCACTGGCAGCCGATTTCGTGATTGCCGGCAAGAGCGGCTACTTCCTCCAGGCTTTCGCCAATATCGGACTGGTACCCGACGGCGGTTCCAGCTGGATGCTTCCCCGCCTGATCGGCACGGCGCAGGCGACGCGCATGATGATGCTGGGCGAGAAAATCCACGCCGAAGAAGCCGAGCGCATGGGCCTCATCTACAAATGCGTAGAAGACGACGAGCTTGCCGGAGAAGCGAAGGCACTGGTCGAGCGACTGGCCGACGGCCCAACCGTCGCCCTCGGCCTGATGAAACAGACCCTGCGCGACGGACTGGAGATGGATTTCGCTGCCACCCTTGCCGCTGAGGCCAAGGCCCAGCGCCAGGCTGGCAGCACGCAGGATGCAGTCGAAGGCGCTCTCGCCTTCCTCCAGAAGCGCAAGGCAGCCTTCAAGGGCGCCTGAACATGACGGGCGTGACCGAAGCCCAACTGGCCCAATGGCAGGAAGCCATCGGGCGCGAGATTGTGGAGGAGGAAACTCTGGCCCCCCTCTCGCTTCGCCGTTTTGCAAGGGCAGTCGGAAAGACAGACGAACACGACCGGCCGCCGCTGCCGCATTGGGCATTCTTCCTGCCCAATCCGTTTGATGGGGAAATCGGCCCTGACGGGCATCCGAAACGGGGCGGTTTCCTTCCCGACGTAACGCTACCGCGGCGGATGTTTGCGGCCTCCAGTATCGAATTTCCCGGCGAGCTCGAACTTGGCGCTCCCGCCAGGCAGACGAGCCGCGTTGCCGAGCTTACGCACAAGAGCGGACGAACGGGCAATCTGGTTTTCGCCAAGGTCGAAAAGCGGATCGAACAGGACGGCGCGCTACGCGTGCGAGAGGTCCAGACCTATGTCTACCGCGACGAAAGCGATCCAGTGCCCATGCCTCAGCCCGCTGCTGAAGCTCCCGATGGTGAGGCATGGCAACCCGACGAGGTTTCGTTGTTCCGCTTTTCCGCTGCGACCTACAACGGCCACCGAATCCATTACGATTACCCCTATACGACGGGCGTCGAAGGCTATCCGGCGC
>JABDNC010000008.1 GCA_013001165.1 Erythrobacter sp. | reverse complement strand
CTTTGGGATAGATATCGTATTCGGGCTTGAGCGCCTCGCGCCCCTTGGGAAATTCCTGCGTCACCCGGTCGAACAGCGCCTGCATCGGCTCGCCGGTGAGCATGACGGCATTCCACGGCTGGACATTGCCGCCCGAAGGCGAACGCTGAGCCTTTTCAAGCACGCGGGTGAGGACCTCGCGGTCGACCGGCTGGTCGGTGAACGCGCGGACGGAGCGACGGGACTGGACGGCTTCGGTGGGGGTCATCGCATCCTCAGCAAAATTTTTATTCGGTCGAGCAAGGGAAGATCACGAGCATCTCCGGGTAAGTCGCCGAGCAGTCCGCATCTCTCGACTTCATGCAGTGCCCTTATCGAGCTTTCTCTACCACACTCAGTGATATCCAAAATCGTCAAGGTCGGCATCTCAATGAAAGGATGATTTGCGCTTAGACGAGCAAAGGAGAAGACCTCCCACAACGGTTCTTCTTCGTGCCATGTGGTCATGACAAACCTGTCATCTGGTATTTCTTCATCCCAACCGATTTTTCTCAACTGCGCGAGATCTACGCTCTCATCCCAAGAGGCACACTCAATTCCCCAAGCCATCATGTAACGACAGCCAGAATCGACGATCCAATCGCTAACGACCTCCCGAAACTCGGAAGACACACGTTGCGATACTAGAACAATTATACGACGCGGTGAGGGGATAATCGCGGGAAGATCCGAACCGGGCGGAAGGTGGATATACTCGAAACGATTTACACTCACCCCTCCACCTCGAACAAACCCGCAAGCTGCTCGATAATCGTGCCACCGAGCTGTTCCACGTCCATGATCGTCACCGAGCGCTTGTAGTAGCGGGTCACGTCATGGCCGATGCCGATGGCGGCGAGTTGGACGGGGCTTTGCTTCTCGATCCACTCGATAACCTTGCGCAGGTGGCCTTCGAGATAGCCGGCCTGATTCACCGACAGCGTGCTGTCGTCGACCGGTGCGCCATCCGAAATCACCAGCAGGATGCGGCGGTCTTCTGGGCGAGCGAGCAAGCGGGTGTGCGCCCAAAGCAGCGCCTCGCCGTCGATGTTCTCCTTGAGCAGCCCCTCGCGCATCATCAGGCCGAGATTGCGGCGCGCGCGGCGCCAAGGTTCGTCGGCCTTCTTGTAGATGATGTGGCGCAAATCGTTGAGGCGTCCCGGGTCGGCCGGGCGACCGTCGGCAAGCCATGCCTCACGTGATTGCCCGCCCTTCCACGCGCGGGTGGTGAAGCCGAGGATCTCGGTTTTCACGCCGCAACGTTCGAGCGTGCGCGCCATGATGTCCGCACTGATCGCGGCGATAGAGATCGGCCGCCCGCGCATCGACCCCGAATTGTCGATGAGCAGGGTGACGACCGTGTCCTTGAACTCGGTATCGCGCTCCATCTTGTAGGAGAGCGCATGGCCGGGGCTGACCACAACTCGGGTGAGGCGCGCGGCATCGAGCAGGCCCTCTTCCTGGTCGAAATCCCAGCTGCGGTTCTGCTGCGCCATCAGGCGGCGCTGGAGCCGGTTGGCAAGCCGGGTGACGACGCCCGCAAGGCCCGCAAGCTGGCTGTCGAGGTAGGCGCGCAGCCGGTCCAGTTCCTCGTGGGCGCACAGCTCGGGCGCTTCGATCACCTCGTCGAACTTGTCGGTATAGGCCTTGTAGTTGAATTCTTCGGGAAGGTCGGTCCACGGCCGGTTGGGACGGACGGGCTGCATGCCCTCGCCGTCCTCGTCGCTGGGATCGCCATCGGACATTTCCTGTTCGCCCTCGACGTCCTGTTCCGCGTCGCCATCGGCTTCGCCGTCGACGACTTCGCCGCGCGCGTCGCTTTCCTGCGGCTGGGCCTCGCCCTCGTCTTCCTCGTCGGTGTCCTGATCGTTCTCAGGCGTATCGCCTTCCTCGTCCTCACCGTCTTCCTTGCCCTCGTCCTCGGGCGTGTCGGGCAGCGTGAGTTCGAGATGCCGCAGCATGTCGAGCGTCAGGTTCTGGAAGGCGCGCTGGTCGTCCAACGCACCCGCCAAGTCTTCCATGTCTGTGCCGATGCGCGACATGATCTCTTCGCGCACCATGTCGACGCCGAGCTTGGCGCGGTCGGGAATTTCCTCGCCGGTCAGCGCCTCGCGTAACATGAGCGAGAGCGCGGTCGGCAGCGGCACGTCCTTGGCGGCTTCCGCCCGTCCGATGGGATCGGTGGCCGTGCGAAGCTCGACTGCAGCGTCGAGATTGCCCTTCATGCCCGAATAATTGTTCGAGCCCAGCGCCTCGTACCGAGTGCGCTCGATCGCGTCGTAGCAGGCGCGCGCAATCGGTTCGGGCGGCGCGCCCTTGGCGTGCATACCCTCGTTATGATGGCGCAGCTTGAGCGCGAAACTGTCGGCGAAACCGCGTGCCTCGGCGGCCTGGTCCTGCGGCAGGTTGCGCCCGGGCAAAGGGACGCGGAAGTTCTTGCCCGACTGGGTCGGACTGTCCGCGCTCCACGCAACCTCGACCTCCGGCTCCCGCGAAATCGCGCGAGCCGTGCCGGTCAGTGCCTGCTTGAAGAGGTCGAGGGGTGTCTGGTCTGCCACGAAAGGCTATTTAGGTGGTCGGAATCGTCTGACCAGTCTTTTCCCAGTCCTTGACGAAGCCTTCGATGCCCTTGTCGGTCAGGATGTGCTTGAACAGGCCCTTGATCACGGCAGGAGGCATGGTGGCGACGTCCGCACCGATCAGCGCGCTTTCCAGCACGTGGACAGGATTGCGGATGCTGGCGACGAGGATCTCGGTCGTGAAGCCGGGATAGTTGTCATAGACCTGCTTGATGTCGCGGATCAGGTCCATGCCGTTGAAGCCGTTATCGTCATGACGGCCCACGAAGGGCGAAACGAAGGTCGCGCCGGCCTTCGCAGCGAGCAGCGCCTGGTTGGCCGAGAAGCACAGCGTGACATTCACCTGCGTGCCGTCGCTGGTCAGCTTCTTGCAGGTCTTGAGGCCGTCGATCGTCAGCGGGACTTTGATGCAGACATTGTCCGCGATCTTCCGCAGCGTCTCTGCTTCCTTCATCATCGTCTCGTGATCGAGCGCGACGACTTCTGCGCTGACCGGACCATCGACCAGCCCACAGATTTCCTTCGTGACTTCCATGAAATCGCGGCCGGACTTGGCGATCAGCGAAGGGTTGGTGGTGACGCCATCAAGCAGGCCAGTGTCGGCCATTTCCTTGATGTCGGCGATGTCTGCGGTGTCGACGAAGAACTTCATGTGTCAGGCTCCGGGGAAGCGTGTTGCGATTCCCCGAAGGCCTTAGCGATGTGGGTGCCTTGCGGCTAGAGCCGCGCGCCGGTTCCGAACACTGAGATAATCAAAGGATCGCGCGTTGCGGCGGGATCGGCGCGGATCGCGCTCTCTTCCACGCCGATTTCGCGCCAGATCGTGTCGTCGATGCGCGACGAGACACGGCTGGCAACCTGAGGGATGTCGGTGCCCGTCAATGCTGCCAGCGCCTGACCGACCAGCGGGTCCTTCGCCAGGCGCATCGCATCGCCGAGTTCGGGCACCATCGCCTCGATCAGCGAGCCGCCCATCGATCCTCGCAGGAAGGCGGTCGCTGCGGTCGGACCGCCGTTCACGAGCTCGATAGCATTTCGGATGCCGATGGTCCGCACGGCCTCGGTCACCAGCGGAGCGGCACGTTCCGCGCCTTCATAGGCGATATCGCCGAATGCATCATAGAGCCGGTCCTTGAACAAAGGCGAGGTCAGGATGCTCGAAAGCACGCCGCCGCGTGCGCCCAGCAGTCGCTCGAGGCCGACAGTTGCGACCTGCTCGTCCCAGAAACCATCCGGCTGGAGCATGCGCGCAAAGGCACGCTCGCTCGACAGGAACAGGATGCGCTGGACGGCATCGGTCAGGCTGAAACCGGGCAGGCCTGCGCAGCCCGGCAGCGCCAGCGCCGCCCCGCTGATCGTCATCCCGCCGAGAAATGCGCGGCGTCCGGTAGGTCTCACGAGAATATCGGTCATTACTTGTCTCCTCACAAAGTCCCACCCTTGTTTCGTATCGGTTGCACGGCCCATATGAGCCGCCAGATGAACCGCGTCCGTTGCCTCGTCCTCAATGCCGCTCTCGGCCCGCTCGACTACAAGGTGCCCGAGGGCATGACGGTCGAACTGGGGCAGGTCGTCGAGTGCCCGCTGGGCCCGCGCACGGTGGTCGGTATCGTCTGGGAAGCTGAACGGCTTCCGGGTACGGACGTTCCAGCTGAGAAATTGCGCGGCCTCAGGGGCTTGTACCCTATCCCGCCGCTGCCGGAACCGCTGCGGCGGCTGATCGAGTGGACTGCGGACTATTACGTCGCTTCGCTTGCAAGCGTTGCGCGCATGGCGCTGTCCTCGGGTGGCGCGCTGAAGGGACCGGCCAGCATCACAGAATATCGCCTCACCGGCGGCATGCCCGAACGCATGACCCCACAGCGGCTCGCGGCAATGGAAGCGCTGGAGGGCGAGCAGGCGACGATCCGCGAGCTGGCGGGCATTGCCGGCGTGTCGGAGGGTGTTTTGCGCGGGCTGGTGAACCAGGGCGTGCTCGAACCTGTCAAGGTCGACTGCGACCGGCCCTATGAAGAGGCGCGGCCCGATTACGCGCAGGTCGAGCTGAGCGACCAGCAGCGCGAGGCAGCCGAGACGTTTTCCGCCGCAGTGCGCGAAAAGAAGTTTGCGCCCTTCCTGCTCGACGGGGTGACCGGATCGGGCAAGACCGAAACCTATTTTGAACCCGTCGCCGAGGCGCTTCGCATGGGCAGGCAGGTGCTCGTCCTGCTGCCCGAGATCGCACTGACCGAGAACTTCCTCCACCGCTTCGAAGAACGCTTCGGCGTGCTGCCCGTCCTGTGGCACTCGTCGCTCAAATCGACAGAGCGACGCCGCGCATGGCGGGCTGTCGCTAGCGGAGATGCACAGGTGGTTGTGGGCGCGCGTTCGGCGCTATTCCTGCCGTTCGCCAAGCTTGGCCTCGTCGTAGTCGACGAAGCGCATGAGACCAGTTTCAAGCAGGAAGACGGCGTGCGCTACAATGCGCGCGATGTCGCCGTGATGCGCGCGCATTTCGAGGGCTTCCCGATCATCCTCGCCAGCGCAACACCGGCGCTCGAAAGCCTGCAGATGGCAGAGAGCGGGATCTATTCGAAGGTAGATTTGCCCAGCCGCTTCGGCGGTGCGCAGCTTCCCGCTATCGACACTATCGACCTCACGGAAGAAAAGCCGCCGCAAGGCATGTGGCTCGCGCAGCGGCTGGTCGACGGGATTGCCGAGCGGCTGGAGCGCGGAGAACAATCGCTGCTGTTCCTCAACCGCCGCGGCTATGCGCCGCTGACGCTGTGCCGGAACTGCGGCTTTCGCTACCAGTGCCCCAATTGCAGCGCATGGCTGGTCGAGCACCGCTTCACCCGCCGCCTAGCCTGCCACCACTGCGGGCACGAGGCGCCCAGCCCCGCCCAGTGCAAGGAATGCGGCGAGCCCGATTGCCTCGTCGCCTGCGGTCCGGGTGTCGAACGCATCGCCGACGAAGTGGCCGAGCGCCTCCCCGAAGCGCGCGTCTTCGTGGCGACCTCGGACACGCTCAACTCGCCCGGCCGCGCGGCGGAGTTCATCGCTGCGGTCGAGGCGAAGGAAATCGACGTCATCGTCGGCACCCAGCTCGTCACCAAGGGCTTCCACTTCCCCGAACTCACGCTGGTGGGCGTGGTCGATGCAGACCTCGGCCTTGAAGGCGGCGACCTGCGCGCCGGAGAGCGCACCTACCAGCAGGTAGCGCAGGTCGCAGGGCGTGCAGGTCGAGGGTCGAAACCGGGCGAGGTGCTGATCCAGACCCGCCATCCCGAAGCCGCCGTGATCTCCGCATTGGCTGCTGGAGACCGTGACGCCTTCTACACCGCTGAAACCGAAATGCGCCGCGATGCTGGCGCCCCGCCCTTCGGTCGCTGGGCCTCCATCATCGTGTCTAGCGAAGACGAGGCCGAGGCACGCGAGGCTGCCCGGCGGATCGGCGACACCCGCCCTGATGTGCCCGACTGCATGATCCTCGGCCCCGCGCCCGCTCCAATGGCGCAATTGCGCGGGCGCTATCGCTATCGTCTGTTGATGAATGCTAGGCGCAGCGTGCAATTGCAGGACGTGATCCGCAAATGGCTCGTCCGGATCGACCACCCGCCCGGCGTGCGCGTCGCGGTGGATGTGGACCCATACAGCTTCGTTTGAGGCACCACCGCCGCCCTCGCGCATTATCGGGACATGTCCGGACCCGTCCTCGTACCCATCCTTGGCGACCAGCTGACCCGCAATCTCGCTTCGATCCGCGGGCGGACGAAGGACGATACAGTCATCCTGATGATGGAGGTCTGGGACGAGGCAACCTACGTCAAACACCACAAGCAGAAGATCGCGCTCATCTTCTCTGCGATGCGCCACTTCGCAGAAGAGCTGCGCGATGCCGGTTGGACGGTCGACTATGTAAAGCTCGATAGCGAGGGCAATTCGGGCAGCTTCACGGGCGAGGTCGCCCGCGCGATCGAGGAGCACTCCCCGCGCCTAGTCAGCGTGGTTGAGGCCGGCGAATGGCGCGTGCGCGAGGCGATGGACCAGTGGGCCGACAAGTTCGCCTGCGAAGTCGAGATCCTGGGGGACGATCGCTTCATTTCGACGCAGGCCGAGTTCGACGAGTGGGCGGAGGACCGCAAGGATCTCCGCATGGAGTTCTTCTACCGCGAGATGCGCCGCAAGACCGGCCTCCTGATGGCCAGAGAAGGCGATACCGACAAGCCGGAGGGCGGCGACTGGAATTACGACAGCGAGAACCGCAAGCCGCCCATGGAAGGACTGTCCGCGCCAGAACGTCCGAAGTCCGAGCCGGACGAGATCACACAGGTCGTGATCGAATTGGTCGAGGACCGCTTCGG
>JABDNC010000288.1 GCA_013001165.1 Erythrobacter sp. | reverse complement strand
CCGTTCATAACGTGAAAGCAGCTTTTCTCAGTCGCAGGTCGGAAGGTCTGCGCACTTTCATTCTGGCGCCCCGCCCACAGCTTGATAGAGCCCGACCAGCGCGGTTAGTTCATCCGCTTTTACCTGTACCAGCGACAGCTCGACGCCTAGCAAGGCGCGCTGCGCATCGACCTGCTCGATGTAGGGCGTGTAGCCGGCGCGATAGCGGTTGCGTGCATGGCGCAGGGCATCGGCCACGGCCAACTGCTGGGCTTCGAGCGCAGCTTCCTGTTCCTTCAAATTAGCCAGCACTGCCATCCGGTCCTCTACTTCGCGAAAGGCGTTGAGCACGGACGAGCGGTAGGCCCAGGCTACCTGGTCGCGCTGCGCCGTCGCTCCGTCGAGCTGCGCTTGCAGTTTGCCGCCCTGGAAAATGGGGGCGAGAATGCTGCCGCCCACCGACCAGACGCTGACGGGATCGGCGAGCAAGTCGGACAGCGCCACACCCGCCGCCGCCCCTAGATCGATCGAGGGCATAAAGTCGGCGCGGGCCATGCGCATTTTCGCATCCGCCGCAGCGATCCGATACTCGGCGGCTGCGACATCGGGACGGCGGCGCAGCAGCTCGGACGGAAGCGCCGCAGGTGCCGGTGGCTGGCGCAGGTCTGCCAGCGTTCCGCCGCGCTCGATCGCGCCCGGCATTTCACCGGTGAGTACGGAGAGCGCGTTTTCCTGCCGCGCGATCTGCGCCTTCAATTGCGGGACGAGCTGCGCGGTGGCCTGGTACTCGGCCTCGGCCTGCCTGAGCGGGAGCTGCGAAGTGTAGCCGACCTCGGCTCGGTCGCGAGCGAATTTCACCGCTTCCTGCCGCGCAACCAGCGTTTCCTCCAGCACCGAGAGCCGCCGGTCGAGCGCGAGCAGGGTGATGTAGCCGGTGGCGGTTGCTGCGCTCACCGACAGCCGCGCGGCCTCTGCCCCTGCAGCGCTGGCAGCCACGCCCGCCTCCGCGGCATCGATGCGGGCAGCGTTCTTGCCGAAAAGATCGACTTCGTAGGAGGCGCGGAATGCAGGCTGCGCAGCGACCGAGGTCTGCGCCTGGCCGAAGGGGGAAACCTCGCGCCGGACGCCGCCCTCTACGCCCGCACCGACCGAAGGCAGGAGATAGCCTCGGGACCCCCGTTCGGTCGCACGCGCATCTTCGACGCGGGCGGCGGCGACCTGGACGTCCGCATTGTTGGCCCGTGCCTGTTCGACGAGGTGCGACAGCTGCGGGTCGCCGAAAGCGTCCCACCAGTCGCGTTCGATGGGGGCGGTCACTTCAAGAGTGGTCCGCCATTCGGTTGGCGGGGTAACCGAAGTGCCAAGAGGGGCTTCCTGGAGCGTGGGCGCGCAGGCGGAGAGGGTCAGGGCGGTAGTGGCCACGAGTACGATTGAAGGGCGCATCACGATCACTCCCCCGTATGGACGGTGGCGACGACCGACATGCCCGGCCCGAGGCGCCTTGCCGCTTCCTGTCCCTTGTCGAGCACGATGCGCACGGCGATGCGCTGCGGCACCTTCACGAAATTGCCTGCACCCGTGTCGGGCTTCACGAGGCTGAATTCGCTGCTGGCCGCCGGTGCGATGCTCTGCACCCGGCCAGTGAGTTCCACGCCACCGAGCGCGTCGATTTCGAGCGTGGCACGCTGGCCGACCGCCATCTTCGCGGTTTGCGTTTCCTTGAAATTGGCGACCACCCACAAATCGTCGGGCACGATATACATGAGCTGGGTCCCGGCAGTGACCAGCTGGCCGACGCGCGCGCTGACTTCGCTCAGTCGTCCGGCACGCGGCGCGCGGATCTCGGTACGCGACAGTTCGAACTCGGCGAGGCCTTTCGAAGCCTCTGCTCCGGCGACCTGCGCTTCGAGTGCGCCCCGGCCAACAGTGACCGAGCGCATGTTCTCCGCCGCGATGGCGCGCTGCGCCTGCGCCTGCCTCACGCCCGCCTGCGCCTGTTGCAGCGCTGCGCGAGCCTGGTCGCGTTCACGCAGCGACACCGAGCCTTCGCCAACCAGTTCGGCGATACGGTTCATATCGGCCTGCGCCTTCTGCAACCCGGCGCGGGCCGCAGCGACGGCGGCATCCTGCGCTTCGAGCTGCGCCTGTGCCGAGCGCAGGCTCTGTGCGCTGTTGGCCAGCGTGGCTTGCTGCGCTGCCGTGTTGGCCGCGCCCTGCTGCAGTTTTTGCTGGTAGGGTGCATCGTCGATCCGGGCGAGCAGATCGCCCTTCTCCACGCGCTGGAAGTCCGCCACCGGCACCTCGACGAGGTAGCCGGCGACCTGCGGGCTGACGACCGTGGTGCGTCCGCGGACATAGGCGTTGTTCGTCGTCTCGTCGCCGCCTGCGAAAGGTGGCAGGCCCCAAGCGAACAGCGCCACGAGCACGCCGATCAGGATCGCCCCCACCGCAACCACGATCCGGCGGCGCGAGGGATTGGGCGACCACCCGGTCTCCTTCTCGGGAGCGGGCGCGTCTTCGGTCATGGTTTCGATTTCGGTTTCGGAAGGGTTCGGGTCGGTCATTGTCTGGTCCTTGCGAGCATGGCCTCCATGAAGGCCAGTTCCTTGGCGAGCGGGTTACGCCCGCGGATCTTGTTGATGAGCCACGGCACGAAGACGACGGCGAACGTCACCGCCGACAGCGTGCCGATGAGGAAGAAAACATCGTTGAAGGCGAGCACTGCGGCCTCGCGGCCGACTTCCTGCGAGACGCTCGCGGCAGCGGCCTGTTGCTGGAGCGCCGGATCGCCCTGAAGCGGAGCGGCGCGCTGTGCGGCATTGCCGAGAGCCTGGCCCAGCTGCTGGTTGGCGAGCGTGAGCGTACTGCCCGCATCGATGAGATGCGTCTTCAGGCGCACGGTATGGAAGGCGGACAGCAGCGAGATACCCGCCAGGCCACCGATCGATTGCGAGAGCGAGAATATCGCGATGAAACTGATGACGTAGCTCTGGCCTGCCGCGAGCGCGCGCAGCATGCCCTCCATCATGATCGGTCCCATCGCGAAGACCGCCGCGAAGGCGATGGCGGCCTGCGTGAGGTAGAGGTCCTGCGGCCGCGTCATCACTCCGGTGCGCGTATCGGCAAAGGCGGCGATGCAGATGACGAGGATCGCGAAGAGCACAGGACGGGTGAGGTCCTTGGGTTCGAGACGAACCACCGACAGCGCCATGCCGCCGAATGTCGCCCCGGCAAGCACCCAGAAATAGCCCGTCAGCTGCTCGTTGCCGTAACCCAGCGCGGCGAACATCCCGCTCGCCCCGAAGCCCTGTTCGGCAACGAGGATGCGCACCGTCGCCCCGATCAGCGCGAGCGCCAGGATAGTGCGGCTCGACAGCCAGCTGAGGTCGAGCATGGGGCTCTTGCGGTTGGCTTCGATCAAGAAGCACCCGCCCAGCGCGAGGATGCTGGCGGCCAGCGCGTATCCGAGCCATGGCGTATCCCACCACTGGATGCGGCCCTGGATCAGGAAGGCGCACAGCGCGGCGACACCGACGATGAACAGGGCGATGCTCGGGATATCGAGCTTCTCGAAGGTCTGCTTGCGGATACCCGGCGGCAGGCGCAGCCAGTAGACCATCCCCAGGCCGAGCAAGGAAAGCGCGAACTGAAACTGGAAGATGTGGGTGATGTCACCATCGACCAGCAGCGCTGGCGACAGCGCACGGGTCAGCGGGAACGCGACCTGTGTCAGTCCGAGCGAGATGACCAGCCCGCCGACGCGCATGGCGACGGGCAGGCCCTGCATGAGGTAATAGATGGCGAGCGCCGACAGCCCGCTGGCGGTGATGCCCGAAACCGCGCGCGCGGCGAGTTCGGGATAGTAGCCGGGACCGATCATTTGCACGAAATTGGCCGCGACCAGTCCCGCCATGGCCCAGCGCACGAAGGGCTGGATGCCGAATTCCTGGCGCACGCGGAACAGCAGCATGCTCATCGTGGCATAAGTCGAGTAGAAAGCCACCGTCAGCCAGCCCGCCTCGACCGGGGTCAGCGCAAACTCGGCCTGTAGCGCGGGCGCATTGGCGAGCAGGAAGCCGTTTTGCGCACCGCCCACCAGCGCCATGAAGACACCGATGGCGAGATAGGCCGCGCGGCGCGCCGGGGGGTGATCGGGATTGGCCGGAGAGCCGGGGAGGATCGGCATCTCGTGCGGCTTGAACCGATAGCCGTCCACATGGTCGATGAGGGTATCGCGTTCGGTCATGGCACCAGCGCTCCCTCCACCAGTACCTCTTCGAGCGCGGCTGCAAATTGCGCATCGTCTTCCATTCCGCCGACCAGCTTGCCGAGGCGTTCGCGCCGGGCGACGGTGCTGGCGGCGGAATAGATGAAATTCGCCACGCGGAACTGAAGGTGCGCGGGTGCGTCACCCCGCTCCTGTGCCGCCGCCTGCGCGAGATCGATGAAATGCCGGTGCAGCGGCAGCGAAAGCGTTTCGAGCAGCCATTGCGACCGGTCGCTATCGATGGTGATATCGC
>JABDNC010000265.1 GCA_013001165.1 Erythrobacter sp. | reverse complement strand
GCGGAAGGTGCGTTCTATTCCGGCAATTGGCTGGTCCAGAAATGCGCCACGGGTTTCGGCATTTTTGTTACCGGCCAGATCATCTCGCTGTCGCAGCTTGCCCCGGGTATACAGCCCGGAGAGGTCGAGCCCGAAGTGATCCGCAGCATGGTGATCTACTACATCGCCTTCAGCTTTGTGCTTGCCGGCATTGCCGCATACTGGCTCGGCAACTTCCCGATCAGCCGGGAGGAACACGAGGAACGGGTCGCGACACTCGAGAAACGCCGCAAGCAGGCGCTTGACGCTGCGGCGCGCGGGGACATCGACGCAGGGACCATCGTCCCCTGACAAACAGAAGCAAGAATCCGCTTGGCGAGGCGCTGGCACCTATGCCAGTTTCGTGAAGCAACCGATTTGAAGAGAGAGGATTGATAAGATGGATTTCCAGCCCACAGAACGGCAAGTCTACTGGCGCGATAGGGTGAAGAACTTCATCGAGGACCATGTCCGCCCTGCCGTTCCGACCTACAAGGCGCAGGATGCCGAAGGCGAACGCTGGAAGGTCATCCAAGTCGTCGAAGACCTGAAGGCAAAGGCCAAGGGCGAAGGCATCTGGAACCTCTTCATGCCGCCGCGCAACGACGGCCATCACCATGTCGACGAGACCTATGATTTCGAAGGCCCGGGCCTGACCAACCTCGAATACGCGCTTTGCGCCGAGGAAATGGGCCGCATCGGCTTCGCTTCCGAAGTCTTCAACTGCTCGGCGCCCGACACCGGCAATATGGAAGTCTTCCATCGCTACGGCACGCGCGAACAGAAGGAAAAGTGGCTCACTCCGCTGATGAACGGCGAAATCCGTTCGGCCTTCCTCATGACCGAGCCCTTCACCGCTTCCTCGGACGCGACCAATATCGAGACCCGTATCGAGCGCGACGGTGACGAGTACGTCATCAACGGCCGCAAGTGGTGGTCCTCGGGCGTGGGCGATCCGCGCTGCAAGGTCGCCATCGTCATGGGCAAGACCGATTTCTCGGCCGGCCGCCATGCTCAGCAGTCGATGATCCTGATGCCGATGGACGCTCCGGGTGTGAAGATCCTGCGCCACCTGCCCGTCTTCGGCTATGACGATGCACCCCACGGCCACATGGAAGTCGAACTGAAGGAAGTTCGCGTCCCGGTCACCAACATGCTGCTTGGCGAAGGCCGCGGCTTCGAGATCGCGCAGGGCCGCCTCGGCCCGGGCCGTATCCACCACTGCATGCGCACCATCGGTGTCGCCGAGGAAGCGCTGCACAAGATGTGCAAGCGGCTGCAGGAGCGCGAGGCGTTCGGCAAGCCGATCTACAAGCACTCGGTCTGGGAAGAGCGCGTTGCGCGTGCCCGTATCGACATCGACATGACCCGCCTGCTCTGCCTCAAGGCCGCCGACATGATGGACAAGGTCGGCAACAAGGCCGCCAAGCAGGAAATCGCGATGATCAAGGTGCAAGCACCCAATATGGCGCTGAAGATCATCGACGATGCCATCCAGGCGCATGGTGGTGGCGGCGTATCGGACGATTACGGCCTCGCAAACGCCTATGCCCATCAGCGCACGCTGCGCCTTGCCGACGGTCCGGACGAGGTCCACGCCCGCTCGATCGCGCGCATGGAATTCGCCAAGCACATGCCTCAGGAAGGCCCGACCGCCAACGCGCTGCGCGACGGCAAAGCACCGACCGACGGCAGTTCGAACCTCAGCTCGGGCGACATGGGAGCGACGCGCTGATGGCGAAGGCTGCAATTCTTGAGCAGGTCGGCGGGCTGACGATCGGCGAGGTAGAACTCGCCGATCCTGCCCCGCACGAGGTCCTGATCGACACCAAGGCCTGCGGCCTGTGTCATTCGGACCTGCACTTCATCGAAGGGACCTATCCGCACCCGCTGCCCGCCATTCCGGGCCATGAGGCCGCGGGCGTCGTGCGCGCAGTCGGCAGCGAAGTGAAGACCGTGAAGGTAGGCGACCACGTGGTGTCCTGCCTCTCGGCATTCTGTGGTCACTGCGAATTCTGTGTGACCGGCCGGATGGCTCTTTGCATGGGTGCAGACACGAGGCGCGCGCAGACCGCAGCGCCGCGCATCACCCGCGATGGCGGCGAGACAGTTGCCCAGATGCTCAACCTGTCGGCCTTCTGCGAGCAGATGCTCATTCACGAACACGCCTGTGTTGCAATTGACAAGGACATGCCGCTCGACCGTGCTGCCGTCATCGGCTGCGCCGTAACGACCGGTGCGGGCGCGATCTTCAACGCCTGTTCCGTCGTTCCTGGCGAAACTGTCGCCGTGGTCGGTTGTGGCGGCGTGGGCCTTGCCACCATCAACGCTGCCAAGATTGCCGGTGCCGGCAAGGTCATCGCAATCGATCCGCTTCCCGAGAAGCGCGAACTCGCGCAGGTTCTCGGCGCGACGCACACGGTCGATGCCATGGCCGACGATGCCGTCGAGCAAGTGATGAAGATTTCCGCCGGCGGCGTGCATCACGCGATCGAGGCCGTGGGCCGTCAGGC
>JABDNC010000253.1 GCA_013001165.1 Erythrobacter sp. | reverse complement strand
GCGGCGATCCACGGCTTGCGGGTCTTCTTGACGATCTCGCTGGTCCAAGGCGCGAAGAAATCTTCGAGGTAGAAGTCTGCCGCTTCCTTCTCGCTCATTTCCTTGATGTCGGCGCCGGCGGCAAATGCCTTGTCGCCCGAGCCGGTCAGGACCGCGCACAGCTGGCTGCTGTCGGCTTGGTATGCCGCGAATGCTTCGATGAGTTCCTCGAGCACCTTGCTGTTCAGCGCGTTGAGCGCCTTCGGGCGGTTGAGCTTGATCAGCGTGACGGCATCGCGCTGTTCGACGGTGATGGTCTCGTAACTCATAGCGGTTTCCATTCCTCGTTGGCTGGAAGCGGGGCGAAGATGCTGTCGAGCAGCTCCTCGCTCACGCCCTCGGGCGTGGCCGGATCCCATTTCGGGTCGTTCGTCTTGTCCACGATCACCGCGCGCACGCCCTCGGCAAAATCGGGGCGGGTCAGGACGCGCGATGCGATGCGGTATTCCATGACCATGTTGTCGGCGAAGCTGTCGAGCTTCTCGCTCTCGCTGAGCTGGCGCAGCGCGACCTTGCAGGTCTGCGGGCTCTTGGTGCGTAGCGTTGCGAGTTCCTTCGCCGCCCATTCGCTGTCGTCGGCCTCGAGGCTGGCGAGGATGTCCTCGTAGCGGTCGGAAGCGAAATGCTTGGCGATCTTGTCGGCATTGCCTTCGATCCGGGCCGTTGGAGGCGATTCTGAAAGCTCGGAAAGGATGCCCGAGATACGGTCAGGCTTCTCGGCGATACGCGCCTTGGCTTCGGCGAGCTTCTCGCTCGGCAGGTAGTGCGTGGCGATGCCAGCCCAGACGCATTCCGCACCGTCGAGTCGCGCGCCGGTGAGCGCAAGGAACTGGCCCAATCGTCCACCGAGACGCGACAGGTGCCAGCCACCGCCGACGTCGGGGAAGAGGCCGATGCCGGTTTCGGGCATGGCGAAACGCGTGTGCTCGGTAGCGACGCGGTATTTGCACGGGAGAGCAATGCCCACACCGCCGCCCATGGTGATGCCGTCCATGAAGGCCACGATGGGCTTGTCATAGGTCATCATCTGGTGGTTGAGCTGATACTCGTCGTGGAAGAAGGCACGCCCGCTCTTCCCGCCGTCGTTCAGTGCCGAATGGCGCAGCAGGTTGATATCGCCGCCTGCGCAGAAGCCGCGGCCTTCGGCGTGGTCGAGGATGACAGCCTCAACGCCATCGTCGCCCGCCCAGCCGGTGAGTGCCTTGCTCATCGCGTGACACATGTCGAGCGTAAGCGCGTGCAGTGCCTTGGGGCGATTGAGCGAAATATGGCCGGTGCGGCCATGGGTATGGATGTTCACTTCATCGGTCATCGCGCTGGTCCTTACTGGCGCAGCAAATCGCGGCCCACGATCATGCGCATGACCTGGTTCGTGCCTTCGAGGATCGAGTGGACGCGCAGGTCGCGCCAGAAACGCTCGATCGGATATTCCTTTAGATAGCCATAGCCACCGAACAGCTGCAGCGCGTCGTTCACGATCTTGGAGCCGTTGTCGGTCGCAAGGCGCTTGGCCATGGCCGAGAAGCGCGACTTGTCGGGTGCGTTGTCGGTGACCTTGGCCGCTGCGAGGTAGAGCAGCGCGCGCGCCGCCTCGAGGTCGGTCGCCATGTCGGCCAGCATGAACTGCGTGTTCTGGAAGTCAGCGATGGGCGTGTCAAACTGCTTGCGGTCCTTGGTGTAGGCTACGGCCTCGTCCAAGCAGCGCTGCGCTCCGCCCAGCGAGCAGGCACCGATGTTGAGGCGGCCGCCGTCGAGGCCCATCATGGCAAAGCGGAATCCTTCGCCCTCGTCACCGACGCGGTTGGCGACCGGCACGCGGGCATCTTCGAAGATGACCTGCGCGGTCGGAGAGGCGTTCCAGCCGAGCTTCTTTTCGGGCTTGCCGAAGGATACGCCGGGCGTGTCCTTGTCGATCACGAGGCAGGTGATGCCCTTGGTCTTGTGATCGGAGGTGCGAACCATCGTGACGTAGACGTCGTTGACGCCGCCGCCCGAGATGAACTGCTTGGTGCCGTTCAGGACATAGTGGTCGCCGTCGAGCTTCGCGCTGGCTTTGAGACCTGCAGCATCCGAACCGCTGCCGGGTTCGGTGAGGCAGTAGCTGGCGATCTTCTCCATGCTGACGAGGTCGGGAAGGTAACGATCCTTCACGTCTTGGCTGCCGAACTGGTCGATCATCCAGCTGGCCATATTGTGGATCGAGATGAAAGCGCTGGTGGTCGGGCAGCCATAGGCCATGGCTTCCATGATCAGCGCCGCCTCAAGCCGGCCGAGGCCGATGCCGCCACTTTCTTCGGAGACGTAGATCGCCCCGAAGCCGAGTTCGGCAGTGCTCTGGATCACGTCGCGCGGGAAGTGCGATTTCTCGTCCCATTCGCCGGCGAAGGGCGTGATGTTGTCGGCGGTGAAACGCTGCGCCATTTCCTGAATGGCGAGCTGCTCTTCGGTTAGCTGGAATTGTCCTGTCATGGCCAGCGCTCTAGACCTCTCGAGCGGGCAAGTGAAGAGGCGCGAGCGCCCAGGGCTGAACGATTGCTTAGGCCTAGATTTCGACTTTCCATTCCTTGCGACGAGGCCCCTCGCAGCCGTGAAAAATTGCGACCCCGATTTTCAGCAATCCAGCGCGGTCGATTGACCTAGATCAATGCCTCTCCGCCCCGGCAGCGTAAGGTTCACGAGGCTGCATTGAACCCCCGCGCAGATATCCGCCTTCGGGAAAGAATTGCGGCAGGAAGACGGAGAATGATCATGACGAAGAATATGGGATCGCTCGACAAGACAGTTCGCCTAATCGCGGTCGTAGTGCTGATCGCGCTTGCGGCAACGGGCACGATCAGCGGAACCTTCGCGATCGCAGCCTATGTTGTTGCGGCGATATTCGTGGTGACGAGCTTCGTTTCGGTTTGCCCGGCCTACCTTCCGTTCGGGATCAACACGCGGAAATAGGGCTGGCTGGTCGAACCGCTACCCGGCGACAATCGCTTCGGCTTCGATCTCGACCTTCCATTCCTTGCGGCAAAGCCATGGCGCGCCGACCATTGTTGCGGCCGGTTTCGCCGCGCCGAAAAAGCGCGCATGGACTTCTCCCACGGCTGCCTGGTCGTCGAAGTCAGTGAGGAACATGCGGGTGCGCACGACGTCGCCCGCGCTGCCGCCGAGATCCTCGATCGCCTGCACGATCAGTTCGCAGCAACGCGCGGCCTGTACTGCGGCATCGCCTTGGGTGGATGACCCGTCGGGCTCGATCGGGCCGGTGCCCGCCACGATGATGCGGTTGCCTTCGCGAATGGCGCGGCAGAAGCCGAACTGCTCCTCGAAGGGCGAGCCGCTGGTGGTGCGCTGGCGCTCGCTCACCCGCAAGTGATCTCGGTGATTTTCATATCGCGGTCGTAGCGCACGTTCACGCGCTCGACGCGATAGTCCATCGTCCAGACCGAGTCGGGCGGACCCCAGCGCAGGGTCTGCGCGCCCGTATCCTTCATGATCGCCGCGCCCATTTCCGCGGTTGCGTCATGGCCGATGTGGTATTGCGCGGGCGCTGCATCGCAGGGGCCCGAGGGCGCCGCTGGTGCGGTTGGGACTTCGCTCTGGCCATAGGCCTTGGTGCAGGCTGCGAGCGGCAGGGCGAACAGGGTCAACAGGGCAGGTTTCAAGGCGCCTCTCCTCCGGCTTCCGAAGTGGAGAGGATGGGCCAAGCCGTGCGCGATGGCAATGTAGCCGGTGAGAGAAGGAGGCGGCAGTCGGGAGAACCGCCGCCACCCCACTTCAATCTCGGCTGCTTATCCCATGGTCGGGATGACGAAGGCGTTCGACCCGTCACCGCCGCCGTCGGGCCAGCGCTGGGTGACCTTCTTGGCCTTGGTCCAGAATTTCAGGCCTTCCATGCCGTACTGGTCGATGTCGCCGAAGCCCGAACGCTTCCAGCCGCCGAAGCTGTGGTAGCTGACCGGAACCGGGATCGGCACATTGATGCCGACC
>JABDNC010000163.1 GCA_013001165.1 Erythrobacter sp. | reverse complement strand
CGCCGATCCAGACGGTGGTGATGACCGAGCTGGCAAGACCTCCTTCCGGGAAAATCGGCAATTCCATCGCGCCCCTCCAGTAAGGCTAGCCGTCAGTGCCCGGGCTCTCGCCGAGCACCGATGCGATCTGATCGATCAGGTCGACTGGATCGACGGGTTTGCGAACCGTTCGCGCAACGCCCATCTCCTCGAGCGTCTTTCCGCCGATCGAGTCCACAGAGCCGGAAATGACTATTACCGGTGGCGGGCTGTCGACTTTCTGCGTCAGAGCCTGAAGGAAGCGGACCCCATCGATCCGCGGCATGATTATATCCAGCAGCACGAGATCGGCGCGTTTACTCGAAATATCTGCAAGTCCTGCCTCACCATCATTGGCGATGCGGACGTCGTAACCTTCGTCCTCCAGCAGCTCGGCCAGCAGTTCGCAGCGCAGCTCGTCATCGTCGACAATTAGTATGGCCTTGGCCGTCATACGATACGCCTCAATATCAGGTCGAAGGTATAGCCCTTGCCTGTTTCACATTCGTAAGTGAAGTCTGCGTCCCAGCCGGCCATCAAGAGCGCACTGTCCTTCACGATCTGGAATTCCGGGATTTCGTTCCGAGGGGGATCATCGAAAGCCTGTGTAAGGCGTTCGCGGGTCATGCCGAAGCCGCCGGTAATGCGGATTTGCGAGCGCGTTTCGCGTTCGACGAGCGAGAGATTGACTCTGCTGTCTGGAGGACTGTCGTTGATGACCAGCCGCATCAACGCCTCCAGCATCTTGGAAAGCACGTAGGGATCACCAACGCTGTGGCCCGACACCGCTGGTAGTTCGAGATCGATTTCGACATCGTAACTGGCGGCCAGGTCCACAAGTTGAGCGGCGACCGTTTCGGCAATCGGTCTCAGCTGTATCGGGTGAGCTGCAAACTCGTGTGCGACGGGCACCCTGCGCGTAAGGTCTTTCATTGCATCGAGCCGCTGTGTGGCATTTTGCGTTGCCAACACTATTTTCTCGATTGCACGCAGCCGACGCTTTTCATTGCCTTCTGACTTGCGCGCGAGAGCTGCACCTAGCGTAATAGTCTCTAGATCGTTGCGCAGCTGAACATCGATAAACTCGGTGATGGCAAGGCGCAGGTCTGAAAGCCGCGCCAGTTCCGTCGTATCGAAGGCCTCCAGCACGACGACGCTTTCGCGGGCGGATACTGCAGGGTCGGGGCCCGATATCCGCAAAGTCGCACTAAGGCCGGGGATGCCCTGGATGGTAGCGGACGCCTCTCCTCCATCGCGCAGGACATCGCGCATCAGCGCTTCGGCCTGTCTGCTGTTGAGTTCGGTGAGGGCGTCGATGATCTCGGGCAACAAGGCAGTTTGCTGGTTGAGCCCAAATGCATCGAGCAAGTCGACCATCTGCGGATTGGCGTAAAGCGGAAAGCCCACGACATCAAAGAACATCACCGAGGAATGCAACTGATCGGTCGCCTTGCGCAACTGGCGGCCGTTGCGCGTTATCAGCTCAATCGCGTTGACTACGCGGAAATCGACCGGATCGACAGCACGCAACCCGCGCTGTTGTGCGGACAGGCTGGCGTGCGAATTTTGCATGGCGCGAAAGCTGTATGCGATGCTTCCGGCGACAAATTCGCCACTGCTCGCGCCGGGATGGTCGCCGAAGGTATAGAGCCAGTAGAGCGGCTCATGCCGCGAACCGATGGCTCGCAGGCGCACATCTCCTGGCCAATGCGGAAGCAATTCCCCTGCCGCTATCGACTTGCCAGACTGCAAACCGCTCGTCAGCCGAGCCATCAGTCGATGAGACTCTTTGGTCAGGTCCGAAATATCGCCTTCGATCGATGCGAGCGGAACGCTCCCTTGAAAATCACTGGGCTGCAGGAGCAGCATCCTCTCCACTCCTGCCGTCGCAGCAGTGGCAGACAGCAGGCTGGGAAGGTTGTCGCGATTGCGGAAGGCGGTATGCGAGACAGTCTGCTCGATCGCCGGCACCAATGCACGCTCCAGCCGCTGATAATTGCGCCTCTCTTGCAACATGATCGTGCCCAGCGTCGACAACAGCAAACCGGTAAGCATTCCGCCGAACGGTACAATCCGAGAGGCAAGCTCTAAAACCAGCCACCCAACAGGAATGATCGCCCCGCCGATCGTGAAAGCCAGTATTGCCGAATTGAAGCGTCTCGTCAGGATGACAGCCATGCCAGCGACAACCGAGGTCAACAGGATGAACAGTAGGGCCGGGAGCGGGGCAAACTTGGTCGCTGCGCGGCCGGTGGTTAGGGCTTGGATCGCGTAGGCGGAAAACCGGGCCGGCGAGACAGTCGCACTGCTCGGGTCAGCCGGCGTGACTAGCATGTCCGAGAGCCGCTCCGTGGGGGAAGCGACAAGCACCGTCATCCTCTCGAGGTCGCCCGGTTCCAGATCGCCTGCCAGGATTTGCTGCGACGTCAGAACCGCAAAGGAAAGTCTGCGCGGTATCGGAACATAGAAGGATTGCGATGGAGGCAGCCGCCCGGCAGCGGCCGCTTCGAGCGTAGGGAATTGGCTATCCTCGTCGTCCACCCATGCCATCGACGACCGGTGAATCCCGTACTCCGCTAAGGGAGGCACTCTCGGGACTCTCGCGGGCTCGCCGACGGGGGAACTCCCCGCGCGGAGATTCGCCGCCATCAATTCGGCTGAATCTGCCGGGACGCCGTAGCCAACAATGACGCGAGCCACCTCTTGCGGTCCGAGATCGGAGAGATCTGAGCCGGGATCCGACAGAAAAACGACCTGCCTTGCCCCCAGTGCCAAGCTGGAGCGCGTCAGTTCGGCCGCAACGACATCGCTATCGCGTTCGACGATCGTGACGACCGGCCGGTCACCGGTGCTGCGCACCATAATGCGGTCAAGTACGATTCCGTCGACAATCTGGAAGAGTCCCAGCAAGTGGAAGAGACCTGCCAGAACGCCGGAAAGAAGAGCGGGAAAAAGATACAGCGCACGCCGCCCAGACACCCATTCGAAAAGGGTACTTGATCGCCTAACGATCTTCTGCATGCTGCCCCAAATATCGCGATCCCATTTTTAAAGACACTGCTTTGGCAATTGCAGCGGCTGTGTCAATCGCAAGGTCCTGGCAGAACCCAAAGTGGGTTGGGGTGAGAATGACATTTCTGCCAATCTAATCGCAGGTCGTGTCCGATTGACGCAAATTTCCATTGGTTAATTAATAGTTCGCCCAATAGGTGGTGCCTCTCGCCCAATGCCTACTAGAGGCGAGCCTTGTAGGATCGTCTGTCGGCGAGAAGTCTTTCTTGGCTTAAGTTGTAGTTGGCGTTGATCAAGGCGAACATATTTTGGCTCGTCATTTTCCCATCCCGTCTCATCGATTGCTCGCACCTTCGGAACGAGACATGGCTGTTCTCCATCCTATTTGGGCTCGGCTTTAGAG